>JAGWXN010000479.1 GCA_018969885.1 Betaproteobacteria bacterium
CAGGGCGAGCGTGTACGGGTCCGTACGGGTCCGTTTGCCACTCGCGCAGCGGCCGAAGAGGCGCGCAGCCGGCTGCTTGCTGCAGGGCTGGAGGCCGCGTTGATCGCCCCTGAGGCGGGTCGATGAGTGCGCTCACGACCTGGGATTGGCTGCTCGGTGGAATCGTGTTCGTATCGGTTGCATTGGGGCTGATCCGAGGTCTGGTTCGGACCGCGTTTGCGCTCGCCTCCTGGGTGGTGGCGCTGGTGGGCGCGCTTCTCGGAAGCCCGCTTCTGATCAGCGCGCTGGGGGTGGCGGCGCCGGTCTGGGCGTTGGCACTGCCAGTTTTCCTGATCCTGTTCCTCGTCACCCGCTATGTGGGCGCACTGATCGCGAGAGGGCTCGCTGCAGTGGGCCTGGGTGGGCTCGACCGGATGCTGGGTGGCGTCATCGGGGTGGCGCGAGCGGTGATCGTATTTGCCATCATCGCGCTGGTGGCCGCGCTTGCCGGGTTCGATCGCGACCCGGCCTGGAGCGGGGCGCGCTGCCGCCCGCTACTCGATGAAATCACCGCGCGCCTGATGCCTCACCTGCCGCTTCGTCCCGCGGGTGTGCTGAAGGCCGCCTGAGTCTCTGCTTACCGCGTCCGGAGCCAAGCCATGTGCGGAATTCTCGGAGTGATTTCCCGCTCGCCCGTCAACCAGCTGCTTTACGATGGGCTGCTGCTCCTGCAGCATCGCGGGCAAGACGCGGCTGGGATCGCAACCGCATCGAACAAGAAATTCAGCCTGCACAAGGCCAATGGGCTGGTGCGCGATGTGTTCCGTACCCGCAACATGCGAGCGCTGCCGGGCACGTCTGGCATCGCACATGTTCGCTATCCCACCGCGGGTTCGGCGTCTGACTCCGAGGAAGCGCAGCCCTTTTACGTGAATGCACCCTTCGGGGTCACGTTGGCACATAACGGTAATCTCACCAATGCTGCGCAGCTCTCGGAAGAGATGTTCCGTCGCGACCGGCGCCATATCAACACCGCCTCTGATTCGGAGGTGCTGCTCAACGTGCTGGCGCATGAGCTTCAGGAGAAGGCGCGCGGCATCACGCTCGACCCCGACACCATCTTTGCTGCGGTCACGGGGCTGCAAGCTCGCGTGCGCGGTGCCTACGCCTGTGTGGCCGAAATTGCAGGCTACGGCATTCTCGCGTTTCGCGATCCTTTTGGCATCCGGCCGCTCTGCTATGGCGTGGCTGAAACCGACGCAGGGACCGAGTATCTGGTCGCCTCCGAATCCGTGGCGCTTGAGGGTCTGGGGTTCCGGTTGGTGCGCGATATTCAGCCCGGCGAGGCCGTGTTCATCGACCTCGATGGCAATTTTCATTCGCGCCAGTGCGCGCTATCCGCGTCGCTGAATCCCTGCATGTTTGAGTTCGTGTATTTCGCGCGGCCCGACTCGCTGATCGATGGAGTCTCGGTATATGCCGCCCGACTGCGCATGGGGGAGTATCTGGCGCAGAGCGTCTCAAGCGCGCTCCATCGCGGCGACATCGATGTGGTCATGCCCATCCCCGACACCTCACGCCCGTCGGCGATGCAGCTTGCCAATCGGCTCGGACTCGACTACCGCGAGGGCTTTCTCAAGAACCGCTACGTTGGCCGTACCTTCATCATGCCGGGCCAGTCGGTGCGCAGAAAATCCGTTCGCCAGAAGCTCAACGCAATGAGCGTGGAGTTCAAGGGAAAGAATGTGCTGCTGGTGGATGATTCGATTGTTCGCGGTACCACCTCACGCGAAATCGTCCAGATGGCCCGTGATGCGGGAGCCAACAAGGTTTATTTCGCCTCCGCCTCGCCGCCCGTGCGATTTCCCAATGTGTACGGCATTGATATGCCCACCCGGAGCGAACTCATCGCCCACGCCCGCAACGATGATGAAATCTGCGATGCCATCGGTGCCGATGCTCTGGTGTATCAATCGGTTGATTCAATGAAGCGCTCGGTGTCTGACCTTAATCCGTCGCTCAACCGTTTCGAGGCGTCATGCTTTGATGGGCAATACATTACGGGCGATATTTCTGCCGACTATCTCGACCAGCTTGAGGCCGGGCGTCTTACGATCGGCGCAGGGCCCGACGAAGAGCGTACGCTCAGCCAGATGAACCTTCAGTTTGCCGTGGTCGGCGACTGAGCTTTCAGGAAACCCAATGTCCGATTCTTTCTCCTTTGACACGCTTGCCGTCCGCGCTGGCATTGAACGCTCTCAATT
>JAGWXN010000480.1 GCA_018969885.1 Betaproteobacteria bacterium
TCAGCGTGTCATGGTGCTGCGTAACGGCTGGTTCAGCTTCCGCTGGTCCCAGATCTTCGATGCCGGCGGCTTCTCAAGCCACTGCACGGTGTTGAAAGCGCGTCGGCTGAAGGCCGGCAGCCGCGAGCCCTTTGTACCCGCCCCGATTGATGAGGTTGTGAGCGCCATTCGTGCAGAACGCCCCGCAGTGGTGTTCGCGCCTCATGTCGAAACCTCCTGCGGCCTGGTGCTGCCCGACGATTACCTCAAGGCGGTTGCGGCGGCGGTGCACGAAGTGGGCGGGCTGTTTGTTCTCGACTGTATCGCCTCGGGTGCGCTTTGGGTCGACATGCGGGCCTGCGGGGTTGATTTGCTCGTGAGCGCCCCCCAAAAAGGCTGGACGGGTTCGCCCTGTTGCGCCTTTGTCATGCTGTCGGAACTCGCCCGCGAGCGTATTGAGGGCACCACCAGCTCAAGTTTCGCTCTCGATCTCAAGAAGTGGCTGCAGGTGATGGAGACCTATGAGTCGGGCTCCCACGTTTATCACACCACCATGCCCACTGACGCGCTCGCCATCACTCGAACCGCCATGATCGAAACCCGCGAGCGGGGGTTTGAAGCTTTGCGTGCGGCCCAGATCGAGCTCGGTAAGCGGGTGCGCGAGGTGATGGTGCGCCATGGTTACCCCAGCGTGGCGGCCGAGGGTTTTCAGGCCTCCGGCGTTGTAGTGAGCTACACCCACGATCCTGAGATGCAAAGCAGCAAGGCGTTCCTCAATCTGGGCCTTCAAACGGCCTCAGGGGTGCCGCTGCAGTGCGACGAGGGCGCAGATTTCCGCACCTTCAGGCTTGGGCTCTTCGGGCTTGAGAAGCTGGGTCGCACCGACGCCACGGTCAAACCGCTCGAAGACGCGCTCATCCAGATCGAGCGTGAGCGCGCCGGGCGTCTGCCCGCTGCCGCGTAACCTGCCGGTCGCGCCTCGCGCCGGGCGGTTTGGGCCCCACCTCGCTCGGGGCTTTTTTGGCTCCGAGCGACGCGGGGGTTCTGTTCAGGGCCGATCTGACACCCGGATCAGCATCCGCCCCGTGTGTCGACGCTCAACCAGCGCATCAAACGCCTCCACCGTGTGTTCCAGCGAAAACGCTGTAGGCGGCGCGGGGCGCAACTGACCCTGCGCCACCAGCGCCGACAGCTGGTTGATCATGTCAAGCATCTTGGGGGCGTGCGCCTGGCGCTCGTCGCCGGGTGTCCAGCCGGTATAAAGCCCCAGATTCACGCCGATGACGGCCACGTTTTTTACCAGCAGCAGGTTGGCGGGCACCTGAGGAATGGTTCCTCCCGCAAACCCGATCACGAGGATACGGCCCTCCGGCGCGACCGCCTTCATTGCGTGATCGAAACTCTGACCGCCTACCGGATCGAATATCACATTGATACCGCGCCCGCCGTGCCGCTCCTTGAGCATGCGGCCCAGGTCTGGCGTGTCACTGCGCCAGCCCTCGTGAGCGCCGTGTTCAAGGGCGACCCGAATGCGGGCCTCGTCTCGGGCAACAGCAATGACATGGGCGCCTGCGAGTCTGGCGAGTTCGACAGCACACCGACCCACGCCTCCCGCTGCGCCAAATATCAGCACGGTTTCGCCGGCCTGCAGGCGAGCGCGCCAGTGGAGCGCCGCCCAGGGCGTGCCATACGCGGCCGGCAGCAGGCAGGCGAGGTCGAACGGGACCTCGTTCGGAATCTTCCAGACTGTATCGGCGGTACCCACCGCTTCTTCGGCGTAACCACCCCAGTCGATGATGCCGGCGACCCGGTCGCCCACCGCCAGATGCGAGACCTCAGGCGCCACTTCGGTGATCACCCCAGACACCTCCGTGCCCGGAACAAACGGTAGAGGCGGTTTTCGCTGGTATCGACCGGCAACGATCAGTGAAGTACCAAAGCCGACGCAGCAGTATTTCACGGCGATTCGAACGCAGCCGGCGCGTAGCGGCGGGGGCGCAACATCGCGAAGCTTCAGGTCCTGGTAGCCGGTATAGGCTTCACAGACGATTGCACGCATCAGCGACTCCTGGCGTGGTGGTGCCGATCAGTACCCCAGCATCTTGGGCAGCCAGGTAACAAGCGGCGGGAAAACAATGCACGCGATCAACAGCAGATATTGAGAAACAATGAAAGGCATGCAGTGCTTGACCAGTTCCCCCATGCGGATGCCCGTCATGCTGCAGATGACAAATAACACCACACCGACGGGGGGCGTCATC
>JAGWXN010000481.1 GCA_018969885.1 Betaproteobacteria bacterium
GCATGGGATACGAGGCCACCATGTATCTGCTCGAGCGCGGGGTCCGGCTGACCGGAACCGACGCCTGGAGCTGGGACGCGCCCTTTGTCTATACCGCTGAAAAATATAAACAGACCGGTAACGCTGCGCTGATCTGGGAAGGGCACAAAGCGGGCCGGCATATTGGTTACAGCCATCTCGAGAAGCTGCACAATCTCGAATCGTTGCCGGCACACGGATTCGTGATTTCCTGCTTCCCGTTCAAGATCCGCGGTGCGTCTGCGGGCTGGACGCGGGCGGTCGCGATTGTCGACGACGGATTGCTGGCTTCCACGCGGGCGCTGCAGGCGGGAACCGACCAGGCTGTTTGACCCGCGGGCACGGCTTACAACATTCAAGGAGACTGTTCATGACATCGCGCTTCACAAGAACGCACCCCGGGCGGAATGGCGTAGAAACTGAATCCGGCCGCGCTGGCGATCAGGTGGAATCTGTCGGGCAAACGCGGCGCCGGCTGGTTGCAGGCACCGCAGGCGCCGCCGCCGCGTCATGGCTCCCCGCCAGCGTCCTGGCGCAGGCCGCCTATCCCACCCGCCCCCTGCGCATGATCGTGCCCTGGCCCCCCGGGCAGGCCACCGACCTTGCCGGGCGCGTGGTCGCACAGGAACTGTCCAAGCTGTTCAACCAGCCGGTGGTGATTGACAACAAGGCCGGGGCGGGTGGCACCATCGGCACCGACGCAGTCGCCAAGTCGGAAGCCGATGGCTACACGCTTCTTGCCGCGTCGTCGGGGCCTGTCACCGTGAGCCCGCTCATGACGCGCACGCCCTACGACCCCGAGCGCGATCTGCAACCGGTGGCCATGGTGGGCATGTCCCCCTATGTTCTTGTCACAGGCCAGAGTTTTCAGGCGCGTGATATCAACGAACTGATTGCAAAGGTGCGTGCCGAGCCGGGCAAGTACACCTTCGCGTCCTCTGGCACCGGTGCCACCGCGCACCTGATCGCGGAGTCTTTCAACGCGGCGGTTGGCATCAAGGCGATCCATGTGCCGTACAAGGGTTCATCGCCGGCATTGACCGACGTGATCAGTGGCCGGGTCGACTACTGCATTGAAACCGCCGCCGCCACCATGCCTCATGTGAAGGGCGGGCGCCTGCGGGGTTATGGCGTGTCGCTCCAGAACGGTAGCGAGGTGACGCCCGGGCTGGTGCCCTTCGCGAGCCTGGCGAACATTCCGGGGCTCAAGGGATTCGACATGGGCGCCTGGCTGGGCGTCATGGTGCCTGGCGGCACGCCCAAGCCCATCGTAGACCGACTCGCTGCGGCGGTTCAGAAAATCATGACCGCACCCGAAGTGCGCCAATCGTTCATGAACATTGCGGTGGAGCCCGACTACAGGCCTGGCGATGCTTATGCGCGCTATCTGAAGGACATTCGCGACATCTTCAGCACCGTGATTCGCACCAACAACATCAAGGCCGACTGAAGCCGGGGGCGCGCCATGAATGCTTCGATTCCATCGTCGGTGCTTCAGGTGGTCCGGGCGACCGATCTCATGGCGCTGCCTCTTCTCGAGAAGTGGGTGTCGTTTGCCACGGTGTCTCGCGACACCAACCTTGAGCTGATCGATTGGACCGAAGCGCATCTGCGTGCGCAGGGGCTCACCGATTTCCGCCGGACCTATGACGATTCGGGCCGAAAGTGCAACCTCTGGGTGACCCTGCCGGCGCGCAACGGTGAGACGCGGGTGGGAGGGCTGGTGCTGTCGGGCCATACCGATGTCGTACCGGTTGATGGTCAGCCCTGGGTCACCGACCCGTTCCGGGTGGAGGAGGCCGGTGGCCGTCTGCTTGGGCGGGGCGTCACCGACATGAAGGGGTTTGGTGCCACCGTGCTTGCGCTGGTGCCCGAGCTCCTTCGGCGGGGACTGGATCGCCCGGTACATCTTGCCTTCAGCTATGACGAGGAGGTGGGCTGCATTGGTGTTCGGAGGCTGATCGCTGACATCGTCGAGCAGGGCTATCGGCCAGCCGGCTGCATCGTGGGCGAACCCACCGGCATGCAGGTGGTGATCGCGCACAAGGGCAAGCACGCCTATCGCACGGTGGTCCGCGGTTTTGAAGCGCATTCGTCGCTGACCCCGCTGGGCGTCAATGCGGTCGAGGTCGCCTGTGAATTCGTGGCCCACCTCAAGTCCATGCACCGGAGGCTGGTGGCGCATGGCCCGTTTGACACGCTCTATGACGTGCCGCACAC
>JAGWXN010000482.1 GCA_018969885.1 Betaproteobacteria bacterium
TTGTGCTCGATGAACACCACGGTTGATCCGCGGTTCCGAATCTCGCGCACCAGTGTGATCGCACTATTGATCTCCGACGGTGTGAGACCAGCCAGGACCTCGTCAAGCAAGACGAGCTGCGGCGCCGAGGCGAGCGCGCGCGCGAGTTCGAGGAATTTTCGCTGATGCAGATTGAGTTCAGTGGGCAGCGCACGTGCGCGGTCGGCCAGACCGACGAACTCGAGCCAGTGCATCGCCTGGCGCTCGGCCTGAGCCCGTGAAAGTTGCCGACCCCCAAACATGCCCGCAAGCGTGGCGTTCTCGAGAACGGTGAGTGTTACAAAGGGCCGAGGGATCTGATAGGTACGGGCGATGCCCGCATGGGCCGCCTGGTAGGCGGGCTGCGGCACGAGATCGGTGCCGTTAAAGACCACGCTTCCTTGCTCGGGCTTGTAGAGGCCGCTGATGACGTTCACCATGGTTGATTTACCGGAGCCATTGGGCCCGACCAGGCCGAGGATTTCGCCTCGTCGAACTTCCAGGCTGACGTCGTTGAGCGCCCGCACACCCGTGAACTGCTTGGTGACATGGTTGACGGAAAGAATAAGCTCGCCGGCCTGGCCTTGACGGGCGATCGGGGGCGGCGAGAGCGGCTCCGGCAGGGGCTTAGGCGCGGACGCGCGCTTGCGCCACCAGCGAATCAGCTGCCCCATGATGCCCTGCGGCATAAACAGAATGACGACGATCAGGATAAGGCCAATGGCCGCACGTCCCGCCACCGCGAAGTCGCCCGCGGTAAAGGAATAGAGAAGCGCGGTGATCACCGCGGCGCCCACGGCGGGGCCAAACCAGTGGCGCGAACCACCCAGCACGCTCATCAGAACGACGTTGAGCGGCACAACGATATTGAACACCTCGCCCACGGTGACGTAGGACACGAATACCGAATGAATCCCACCGGCCACCCCAGCGAAAGCGCATGAAATGCCGAAAGCGATCAGCTTGTAGCGATAGGTGGGGACGCCCTGAACCTCGGCTACATCTTCATCGTCGTGAATTGCAAACAGCGCAGAGCCCAGGCGACCGCAGTAAATCCAGTAAGCCACCCAAAGCATGACCGCAGCCAGCGCGAGAATGATGAGGTAGAAACTTCCAGAGGGCGTCGGGCCGATCGCGGGAACTGGCACGGCTGACAGATAAACGCCTGGGCCGCCATCGATTGGGGTATTGAGAATGATCGTGCCGATCACAAACGTGATGGCGAGCGTCAGGAGACCAAATAGCTCCCCTCGCAAGCTTCGTAGCCGAAACACGATGGCGCCCAGGGCCACGCCGAAAACGGCCGCCATCAGACCCGCGATCGGGAGGGTGGCAAGAAAGGGCCAGTCGAGCTTACCCGCCAAAACCGCGGTGGTGTAGATGCCAACGCCGAAAAACGCGCCGTGACCGAACGAGAAATAACCGGAATAACCCGACAAAATATTCCACGACGTCGCGAGCACGATCCAGTGCAGCACGAGGTACAGGAAGGTTTCGTAGAAAGCGGGCAGTTTAAGAAGCGGAACCGCCGCGAGCAGCGGCAGGGTCACCAAAAAGCCTGCGATGACGCGTCGGTCCATGTCAGACCTTACCGGGTCGAAGCAGCAATACCGCAATCAATAGCGAGAACGAGACCAGCGGCGCCCACGCAGGGGCCGTGACCGCCATGGTGGCTGCTTCAGACAAACCGATCACGATTCCAGCCACTAGCGGGCCCAGCGGGTTACCCAAGCCGCCTATCATCACCGCTGAAAACACCACGCCCACCCAGGCGTAGATCTGCGAGGGAGCGAGCGTGAAACTGAGCGCGAGGCAGGCGCCCGCGACGCCAGCAAAGGCAGATGCTGCGCCGGAAAGCACCAGCGCAAGCATGGGCTCATTGATGCCAAAGGCAGCGGCCATGCGTGGATTCTCGGACATGGCCCGCATCGCCTTGCCAAGTGCGGTGTAGCGCAGGAGCGCCCAGGCTGCGAGCGACAGCGCAATCGCGATCAGTAGCGTCATGAGTTCGGGCAGCGGGAAGAAAAGCTGACCGACCTGGAACTTGACGTCGCTGTAGGACGACTCGAGTTTTCGATAGTCGGCCGACCAGATCCACTGAATGATGCTCTCGATGATGACGGTCAGACCGAAGGTCACCAGCAGGGAGTTGAAGGGCGTGACCTTAAACCGTGCAAAGACCCAGTGCATCGCCATGCCGATCACGAAAAAGCCCGGCAC
>JAGWXN010000483.1 GCA_018969885.1 Betaproteobacteria bacterium
GCGCGCAGGCCAACGCCACCCGCCGCGCCCTCTTCGAGCAGGCAGCGGAAACCGACGCAATTCTGTTTCCGGCTCATGCAGGCAAGCCCCACGCGGGAAGAGTCCGCCGTCGCGCAGGCGGTTACGTGTTCGATCCGCTAGACCCCCACCTCTGATTCGGGAGGCTTTGATGTCTGCTGTTCCTTCTGCGCTATTTGCTACCGATCTCTGTCAGCGGCTTCGCGAGGCGCTCCCCTCGGGCACCGTGCTCGACGATGCAGCCAGCCGTCGCTTCTACGCTAACGATGTGTTCTGGCAGCCAGGTGTCGAGCCGATTGCGATCGTCTGCCCAAGCGACGCAGCCAGCCTCGCGACAGCCGTCGGCCTGGCCACCTCGAATGGCGTGGCGGTCGTGCCCCGAGGCGGTGGGATGTCCTACACCAAGGGCTATCTGCCAAAGCACGCCGGCTCAATCGTCATTGACTGCCGGAAAATGAATCGCATCATCGAGGTCAATACCGACGACCTCTACATCACGGCCGAAGCGGGTTGCACCTGGGCACAGGTCAACGAGGCACTCGCAGGCACCGGCTTACGCACGCCCTACTGGGGACCTCTTTCGGGCATTAACGCCACCGTGGGGGGTGCCCTCTCTCAAAATAGTGCGTTCTTTGGCTCCTCGCTCAACGGCACCGTTGCCGAGAGCGTTCTCGGTATCACGGTCGTGCTGGCGGATGGCAGCATCACCACCACGGGTTCGGCGGGCCGCGAAGGCACCAAACCCTTCACTCGCGAGGGGGGCCCCGATCTCACCGGACTGTTCCTCGGGGACAACGGCGCAATGGGCGTGAAGGCGAGCGCCACCCTCAAGCTCATCCCTGCGCCCGCCGCAGTGGGTTTTCTCTCTTTTGGTTTTTCGTCGATTCAGGACATGGCTTCCGCGCAGGCCGCAATGGCCCGCACCCGTCTGATTGCCGAAGGCTTTGGCATCGACCGGAACAAGGTTGAACACTCAGCCAGCGTCAACCGGATCAGCGAGGGGCTGGGGATTCTGGGCAAGGTGGCGGGCAGCGGCAAATCCGCGCTTTCGGGCATCAAGGACGCGATCGGCGTGGCGGTGGGCGGCACCCAATACCTGAAGGAGCATGCCTACACGCTTCATATCGTGGTTGAGCGTGCCGACGATGCCGAACTCGCAAGTGCAACATTACGTCTGCGCGACATCGCAAAACAGGCCGCCGGCGTTGATCTCCCCGATTCGGTGCCGCGCGTGATGCGCAGCCGCCCGTTCGGCCCGGTACGCGGCATGCTGGGACGCGATGGGGAACGCTGGGTGCCGATTCATGCGGTCTTTCCGCTGGGTGACACGCAGCGCGTGGTGGAGGCCAATGAGGCGTTCTTCGAGCGCCAGAAGGCGATGATGGCCGATCACGGCATTCTCTATTCGGTGATGACGATGACCACCGGCCACGAGTTTTTCCTCGAGCCCGCGTTCTACTGGATGGATGAGATCACCCCGCTACACGCAGCGAGTCTGGGCGAGGATGTTGTGCGCCCCTGGCGAGATCGGCCCGCCAACCTGGCGGCACGCGAAGCGGTGGTCCGACTGCGGCAGGCGACACAAGCGCTCTACACTAGCCTGGGCGGGGTCAGCTGGCAGGTGGCGCGAGACTATCCCTTCCTAGACATTCTTAAGCCTGAAACCCGCGCCCTTCTTGAATCGGTCAAGAAGGCGGTCGACCCGCGCGGTTTGATGAATCCGGGATCGCTGGGGTTGGGGGGATAGGCGAGCACGCTCGACTGAGGTCCGTCGCGGCGCGCGGGTATTGCTGGAAAGCGTCGGGGCATGGCGAATGGCAAACGCAGCATATTTTTACTCAGGCTTCCATGTGAGTTTTGGCGCATCACAAGCGGTACGTTCGGCGATTGATATGTTCTTTATTGAATTTAGTAAACAACTCGGCTCGATGAGTTCGGGCGCCCAAATACGGGGTAACTGAACTTCAAGCCCGGATGAGCGGAACCTTCGAACTAGGAAAGCCGCACTGAAAACTCCTTGCGCGCTCGCAGCAGTAGCCGGGCCCCTTCTTACAGATGAATGCCATGAGGCTGCTCTTGTGAGCAGCTCAACGACCTGGCAATGCGACCACCGGTGGAAAATTGGGCCACAAAAACAAAAGGGCTGCACGCTCTCACATGCAACCCCTTGTTCTTACAGCACTTGTTTTGGCTCCCCGACCTGGGCTCGAACC
>JAGWXN010000484.1 GCA_018969885.1 Betaproteobacteria bacterium
ATATCCATGGCATGTCGCAGGCCATGCGCTGGTTCGTCGGCGGTCAGCAGCGGCTGATGCCTGAGCTCCTTGCCATGGTGGCCTGCACGGTCAATTCCTACACGCGGCTCATCCCCGGGTTCTGGGCGCCCACGGATGCGACCTGGGGTATCGAGAACCGTACCTGTGCGCTGCGCGTCATCAAGGGATCAGCCAAGAGCCAGCGGGTCGAGTACCGGATCGCGGCTGCCGACATCAATCCTTATATCGCTCTGGCTTGCGCCATTGGATCGGGGCTGTGGGGGATCGAGAACCGGATCGAGCCGGACCCTGCCATCACGGGCAATGCCTATGAGAGGACTTTCCCTGCGGAGCGCGCGTTGCCGCGGACGCTGTTCGAGGCCGCTGAGAGGCTTGAGGCGTCTGCGCCTGCGCGTGCGCTGTTCGGGGATGCGTTCGTCGAGCATTATGCTGCTACGCGCAAATGGGAAGAGCGTGAGTTCCGCAAGGCCATCACCGACTGGGAAATGGCACGCTATTTCGAGATCATCTGAGGGCCGGCATGAGGGTTCCAAACATCAACGCCATGCGCCTGGGACTGGCGGCGCTCGCAGCACTCACCTTGCTCTGTGCTGGCGCCACAAATGCTGCGCCGGATGGCAAGCGCTTTGATCTGGTCATCGTCGGCGGTCGTGTGATGGATCCGGAAACCGGCACCGACCGGATCCTCAATGTCGGTGTCAAGGATGGCCGAATTGACGTGTTGTCGCCAACCCCATTGTCCGGCGCCAAGGTGGTCGGTGCGCGCGGCCTTGTCGTGGCACCTGGCTTCATCGACCTGCATTCGCATGTCAGCACCACGCAGGGTTATGACCTGCACGCGCGCGACGGTGTGACGACGGCGCTGGAGCTTGAGGGTGGGGCCTACCCGATCGCCACCTTCTATTCCGCGCGCGCAGGGCGCGCGCGGATCAACTACGGCGCCAGCGTCGGTGTCCAGGACATCCGGGTCAAGATCAAGACCGGAATTGAAGGGGGCGGAAATCTGCCGTCCGACACAATCCTGGCGCGCAAGTCGGACTGGGCTGAAGCGGCCTTCACGCCGCAAGAGCGGCAGCAGCAGCGGGAGATGCTCGCGCAGGGACTGGCGGATGGTGGCCTTGGCGTTGGCCTGCTTTATGAATATCTGCCGGGACTGACCCGTGATGAGGCGCTTGAGCTGTTCGGTGTTGCCGGCACGTCGCGTGCACCGGTGTTCGTGCATGCGCGTGCAGCGGAACAATCGGATCCGGATCACCTGCTCGCGCCGTTGCAGGAAATGATCGCCGACAGTGCGGCGACCGGCGCGCCGGTGCATTATTGCCATATCGGCTCGAAGGGGCTGGGCGCGGTCAGTTTGCTGCTTGGCCTGATTGATGGCGCCCGCAAGCGCGGTGTTGACGTCACGACCGAAGTGTATCCCTACACCGCAGCGGGTACGATCATTGGCAGTGCGATTTTCAATCCTGGTTGGCAGAGGCGATTGGGCATCGATTACGGTGATCTTGAATGGCCCCCCACCGGCGAGCGGCTTACCGCCGAAACCTTTGCAAAGTACCGCGCTGAATATCCATCGGCGGGGGTCATCCTGCACTTGATCCCCGAAGCAGCCGTGGACGCCGCGATGGCCCATCCTGGCGTGATGATCATTTCGGATGCCGGCGAAATCGTGAACGGCGCGGGGCACCCAAGGTCGACAGGCACCTTTGCCCGCACGCTCGGCCTCCATGTGCGCGAAAAGCGCACGCTGTCGCTGATGGATGCCCTCGGCAAGATGACTTTGCTGCCCGCCCGCCGCCTCGAAGGCGTCGCCCCGATGATGCGGCGCAAGGGACGCGTGCAGGTTGGTGCGGATGCGGACTTGACGGTCTTCGACCCCGACACGGTGAAGGACATGGCAACGTTCCGCAAGCCGGGCGAGGCCTCGGTCGGCATTGCCCATGTCATTGTCGGTGGGCAGCTGGTCGTCGAGCGCGGGGCGATCGTTCCCGCGGCCTGGCCGGGCCAAGGTGTGATTGGTGGAGCGCGCTGATTGCCGGGCAAGGCTTGGTTTTCCGGCTCGAGACCGATCGTGATCCGTCGTGAATGACCAGGGCCACAGGCCACGAAGCGCAAATGGGAAGAGCGGGAATTCCGCATAGGCCATCACCGACCGGGAAATGGCACGCTATATTGAGATCATCGGAGGGACATCATGTCTGACATCGTCTGCA
>JAGWXN010000055.1 GCA_018969885.1 Betaproteobacteria bacterium
GAACCGCGCGCTCGGGCGGCATCAGCAAGGCCGCATCCATGATGCACGTGCACAACGAGCTCCTCGAAAAACGCCCGGAGCTTCTACGACGGCTCTACGAACCGTTTCACTGGAACCGGCAGGGAGAACATCCCGAAGGCGACCCGCTCACCAACCTCCATCCGATTTTCGAGCTCCGCGGCGGGCAGGTGTGCTCGCGCTTCAATCCGGCGCTGGTGCCCAAGGGCTATGAACTGGTGGGTCTGCAGCCCGATGCTCTGGGCCTGGAGGCGCTACGAGAGGCCGCCCGCATCATGTCCGAGGAACAGAACCACATCACGTTCGTGCTGAACGCGGGCGAGATCCAGTATGTGAACAATTATCGTCTGGCGCATCTGCGAACTGATTATCAGGACTATGACGAGCCTGACCGCAAGCGCCATCTGGTGCGCATCTTCCTGCGTGACTTCGGTCGGCGCTCCTACATGGGCTGACCCGTGCATCGCTCCCCATGACTACGCCGCGCGAGACGGCCGCGGTGGCCTCGTCCAGTTCGCACACGCCGATGATGCAACAGTTCCTGCGCATCAAGGCCGATTATCCGGAGATGCTGCTCTTCTACCGGATGGGCGATTTTTACGAACTCTTCTATGACGACGCCGACAAGGCCGCTCGCCTGCTGGGCATCACACTCACCCGGCGAGGCGTGTCGGCTGGCGAACCGATTCCGATGGCGGGTGTGCCGGTTCACGCGGTCGAGCAGTACCTTGCTCGGCTGATCCGAATCGGTGAGTCGGTCGCGGTGTGCGAGCAGATCGGCGATCCAGCCCTCGCGAAGGGCCCGGTGGAACGCAAGGTGGTGCGTATCGTTACCCCAGGCACCATCACGGATGCACAACTGTTACCCGAGCGCGAAGACCGGGTGCTGCTGGCACTCAACCCGGGCCCGCGCGCCGACAGCCGCTGCGGGCTCGCCTGGATGGTGGTGGCAAGCGGCGAGTTCTGGCTGGCCGAGGTCGAGGCGCCGGCGCTCGCGCAGGAGCTCGACCGGCTGCGCGCAGCCGAGGTGGTTGTGGCCGACGGCCGAACCTTGGCGCCGGCCCTGCTCACCCTGATCGGCGCGGCCCCGGTGGCGCGCGCGCCTGACTGGCACTTCGAGCCCGAGCGTGCGGAACGAACCCTCACCGAAGCCTTCGGCGTCCGTGATCTGGCGGGGTTCGGTGTGAGCGATCAGCCGCTTGCCGTGGGCGCAGCCGGCGCGTTGTATCAGTACGTGGCGCGCACACAGGGGCAGGCCCTGCCGCATCTGCAGGGCTTACGCGTTCATCAGGGCGGCGAGTTCATCGAACTCGATCCGGTGGCAAGGCGCAATCTCGAACTGGTTGATACGCTCCGCGGCGACGACGGTCCCTGCCTGATTCGAATCGTGGACCGCTGCGCGACCGCTGCGGGCGGGCGACTGCTGCGTCGCTGGCTGCAGCAGCCGCTGCGTGATCCGAATCAAGCGGCGGCGCGCCATGATCAGGTCGACGCCATGGCCGCGATGCGACTCGCGCTTCAGGATCAACTCGCCCGCCTCCCGGACCTTGAACGCGTTGCCACCCGGATCGCATTGGGCAGCGTGCGCCCGCGCGAGCTGGCGGCGCTGCGCGATGCGGCGCCAGCCGTCGCTGCCGTGCGAACGCTTCTCACCGGTTCCCCGCAGAACCGGTTCGACGATCTGTTGAGCCGACTCGCGCTACCGGATGCCGCCTGGCAACCCATCGCTCGCGCGCTCCTCGATGAACCGGCCGCGCTCGCCCGCGAGGGCGGCGTCATCCGCGATGGCTTCGATGCGGAGCTCGACGAACTGCGTGCAATCGACCGCGATTGCGACAGCTTCCTCGCCCAGATGGAACTCGCCGAGCGCGAACGAACCGGTATCGCCAATTTGCGCGTGGGCTACAACAACGTGCATGGCTTCTTCATTGAAGTCACCCACGGACAGTCTGAAAAAGTGCCGATTGACTATCGGCGACGGCAAACCCTCAAGAACGCTGAGCGCTACATCACGCCCGAGCTCAAGGCCTTTGAAGACAAGGCACTGTCGGCGCGCGAGCGGGCACTTGCCCGCGAGCGTCTGCTCTACGAGCAATTGGTAGGGCAGTTGAGCGCATCGGTCCCGGCCTGGCAGCAGGCCGGGCGCGCGATTGCCGAGATCGACGTGCTGGCGAACTTTGCCGAGCGTGCGGCCACGCTTCGATGGACCCGCCCGCGTTTTGTCCGAACACCGGGCATTGAAATCCGAGCGGGGCGTCATCCGGTGGTCGAAGACGGCGTTGAGACCTATGTTCCCAACGACTGCGTCATGCGCGAGAACCGCAGGATGCTGCTCATCACGGGCCCGAACATGGGCGGCAAATCCACCTACATGCGTTCAATCGCCCTGATCGCAGTGCTCGCATGCTGCGGCAGCTTCGTGCCAGCCGATTCCTGTGAGCTGGGACCGATCGATCGGATCTTCACCCGCATTGGCGCCTCCGACGATCTGGCCGGTGGGCGCTCAACCTTCATGGTCGAGATGACCGAAGCGGCAGCGATTCTGCATGCAGCAACCGAACATTCGCTTGTGCTGATGGATGAAATCGGCCGCGGCACCTCCACCTTCGACGGGCTGTCCCTTGCGCACGCCATCGCTTCACGGCTGCTGTCGCACAACCGCAGTTTCACCCTGTTTGCCACCCACTACTTCGAGCTCACAGAGCTCGCCGCCACGCACCCGGGCGCGGTCAACCTGCATCTGTCGGCCGCCGAACATCGCGGCGGCATTGTGTTTCTGCACGAGGTTCGCGATGGCCCGGCGAGTCGCAGCTATGGCCTGCAGGTGGCCCGACTCGCGGGCGTGCCGCAGCCTGTGATCCGCACTGCGGGCACGCTGCTCTCCAAGCTCGAGGCACGCGCACGCGCCGACGAACAGCAGTTCGATCTCTTTGCCGCCGAACCGGCGCCGGCCAGCGATGGTCCCAGCCGCGAAGCCGCCACCTCCCACCTATTGGACGATCCTGGTCATCATCTGGGGAGTACGCCAACCGCGGCGCTCGATCACGAAGACCCGACGCGGGTCGAGAAGGCGCTTGCGCTTTGCGAGCAGCTGCTTGAGATCGATCCCGATTCACTCACCCCGCGTGAGGCGCTTGCGCAGCTTTACGCACTGCGCGCGCAGCTCTCGCACGACTGAGCTTCGCACCGGCATGACTGCGTCCGTCTCGCCCGGCCGTCGCCAGCTGCTGACCGCAGGCCTGTCGGCTGCGACCTTGCCGGTCAGCATGCGGGCGGGTGCCGCACGCGCTGCGACGACCACGCCCTCTGATTCTTCCAGCGCTTTCGCGGCCGCTGCCACGTCCGCTGTTTCCGCAGCCCCCGGTCCGCCCGGCGCTCGCACCAGTTTCGCCCTGATCGGCGATCTCCCCTACTGGCGCTTTGAGCTCGCCAATGTGCCCGCGCTGTTAGGCGAGATGGCCGAGCAGTGCGCCTTTGGTATCCATGTGGGCGATCTCAAAGGCGGCTCTGAACCGTGTTCCGATGCGCTGCTCGAATCGCGGCTCGCGCTCTTCGGGCAAAGCCGTATCCCGCTGGTTTACACCCCGGGCGACAACGAATGGACTGACTGCTGGCGCCCCGCAGCGGGCGACCACGACCCTGCCGAACGGCTGGCCTGGTTGCGTCGCCGCGTATTTCTGCGCGAGGCGCCCTGGCTCGGTCCCCCTGAACGCGCAATCTGGCAGCAGCTTGCAACCCCGGCAGCCGAGCCGCTGCTTGCGAAGGGTCCGGTACGTCAGTCGGACGTAGAGGGGGGGCCGCCCGAAAACCTCATGTGGACAGCAGGGGGCGTGCTCTTTCTCACACTGAACCTTCCCGGCTCCGATAACGGCAGGCGCTCTCCGCTCGACGATGCCGACCGCCTGGAGCGCGATGCGCACAACCGGCGCTGGCTCGAGCAGGCACGCCAGCGCGCCGAGCGGGCCAGCCTGCCCGCCATCGCGCTGGCCATTCACGCCAATCCCGGGTTCGGCCGTGGCATTGATCCGTCCAGGGTGCTGGGCGACGACGGTTACGCCAGCTTTCGTCATGATCTCGCGCAACTCAACGCCCGCTTTTCGGGCCATGTACTGGTCATGCATGGCGACACCCACCGATTCCGGGTGGACCGGATTCTTCCCCGTCTCACTCGCGTGGAATGTTTTGGCAGTCCGTTCACCGGGTCGTGGGTGAGAATCGAGGTGACCCCCCAACGGCCCATGCCCTTCGAGATCACGGTTCGGCCGGCCGCGCCGCCGCGCGACGAAAGTACACCCTGACGCAACTGAGCCCGCGGTTCGTACCTCAGGCTCAAATCTCGTTAGAAAGGCGTTCGCACTTCCTCCTCGAGGATCGTTTGACTGGGCCACGATTTGCCTCAGTCTCCCGTCCGACGCTACAATTATCGGTTTCGCGCTTTCCAGACAAGCCAATTTTTGTAGAGATTTCCCAATGAAAGACGGCATTCACCCCGACTACCGAGACGTCGTGTTCCTCGACATGGCAAGCGGCTTTAAGTTCATTACCCGCTCCACGATCAACACGCGCGAGTCCATCAAGATGGACGACGGTAAGGAATACCCCCTTTTCAAGCTCGACGTGACCTCCGAGTCGCATCCTTTCTACACCGGGGCTCAGCAGCGCATCATCGAGACCGGCCGGGTGGAGAAGTTCCGCCAGAAATTTGCCCGCAGCAGCGCCAAGCCCTCCTGATTTTCAGGCAGGTTCACGCCTGCTCGGCGGGGCGCTAGGCGCCATCGTATGTCGTCCCCCGCCTTTATCGTGACCCAGCACGAGGCCCGGCGCCTGCCCGGCCTCGTGTTGTTTTTGTTGTGCTCGCTTTTCATTCTCCCGGGACTGTTGGGCCGGGATCCGTGGGGCCGGGCGGATGCCGAAGGATTCGGCCTGGCGCTCACCATGGCGCGGGGCGCCATCGATGACTGGCTCGCGCCCAATGTGTTCGGATTGCCCGTCGCCGAGGAAGGACCGCTGCCCGCTTGGCTGGGGGCACTCGCCATTCTGTCGTTCGGACCGCTGGTGGGCGAACCCGCGGCCGCACGCCTGGCAAGTGGTCTGGTCACCGCGCTAGGGCTGCTATGGGTCTGGCGTGCCACCACGCTGCTCGCCGCCCGCCCCGAGATTCAACCCTCAGACCCGTTCGAAGTATCGGCTCGAGCGGCCGATATCGGGCGTGCCGTGGCGGATGCCGCGCTGCTCGTGTGCGTGGCCACCTGCGGGCTAATCGCCCGCGTCCACGAAACCTCGGCCATTGCATTCCAGTTCGCCTGGCTGGCGGCCTTTGCGCTAGGCGCCGCCCTGGCGATCGAGCGGCCGCTTCGAGGTGGGTTGATCGCAGGGACCGCCATCGCGGCGAGCGCCCTCACACGGGGCCTGCCGATCGCCATGGCACTGGTGGCAGTCCTCGTCCTTCTGCCCGTGTTCGTACAGCGCTACCGATTGGTGGCGCTCCCCATGCTAGGCAGCGCGCTCGCGAGCGCCGTCGTGCTCGCTCTCCCCTGGCCGATCGCCCTGGTGGGTCAGCATCCCGACGGCGATGCGTGGCTGCGCGTCTGGCTGGGTTGGAACGCGGCCGAAATCGGCACAGGATCGCTTCGTTCGCTGGTTTTTCTGGCCCGTAACCTGCCCTGGTACCTCTGGCCTGCCTGGCCGCTCGCGCTCTGGGCGGCTTGGCGCTGGCGCGCGCAATGGCGAACCCCGGCGCTGTCGCTGCCTCTGCTGATGGCGGGGGCTGCGGGCGTGCTCATGCTGCTCACGCCGGTGCCCAGCGAAACCATGATGCTGCCTGCTGTGGTGCCCGCCGCCATGCTGGCCGCGCTCGCACTACCGGTGGTCGAACGCGGCCTGGTGAGCCTTCTTGACTGGATTGCGGTCGCCACGTTCTCGCTGATTGGCGTGGTGATCTGGGCCTATTGGCTCGCACTCCTCACCGGTTTTCCGCCGCGTATGGCCGATAGCGCCATGCGGCTTGCACCGGGCTTCGCATCCGGTATGGCAGGCCTTCAAACCCTTGCAGGGCTGATCGCGAGCCTCGCGTGGCTGGCACTGGTGTGGTGGCGCGCGTCGCGACGGCCGCGCGCGATCTGGCGCCCGATGGCGCTCTCTTCGGGCGGGTTGCTGCTCGCTTGGGTCTTGCTTATCGTGTTGTGGCTTCCTGCCTATAACGCGCGGGTGAGCTATCGCGGCGTGGCGACCGACCTCGCCACGGCTCTTGGCAGGACCGATGGGTGCGTACGTGGCGAGCCACTTGACGCTGCCCAGCGCGCGAACCTCGCCCACTTTGGCGGCATCCGGTTCGGCCGACCCGGCGAGCGCTGCGACTGGTTGTTGATCCGCGACGACGCGCGCGCCCGCCACACGCCCCCCAGCACCGAATGGCAGTCCGTGTGGCAGGGCCGTCGCCCCTTCGACAGCACCGAACGCTTCGTGCTTTATCGGCGCGCCCAGTGAGCGTGCAACTGGAACCCCTCAGCGGACTGCGACTGCGCCTGCGGCTGCTGAAGATGGCCGCGCCGCTGTTCGTGGCGCAGATCGCGCTGATGATGCAAGGCATCATCGATACCCTGATGGCGGGCCGCCTGTCGGCCGAGGACGTAGCCGGCATCGGGCTGGGTGCGAGCATCTATTTCTCGGTCTACATCGGACTGATGGGCGTACAACTCGCCCTGGTCCCCATCTGTGCTCGGCACCACGGCGCTGACGATGCGAGCGCCATCGGTGCAGAGATTCGCCAGGGATACTGGCTCGCTCTGCTGCTGTCAGTCCCCGGCTGTGTGCTGCTCGCCTTCACAGACGGTTGGCTGGCGATTGCCAGCCCGCCAGACGAAGTCGCTCAGGTCACGCGCCCCTACCTGGCCGCCGCGGCGGTGGGACTGCCGGCTGCGCTCCTCTTTCGCAATTTTCATGCGTTGGCGGTGGCCACCTCACGGCCTGGCCTCGTGATGGGGCTCAATCTCGCGATGCTGGTTCTCAAGATCCCGGCCAATCTGCTTTTCATGCACGGGTTCTCGCTGGGCGGCCTCCTGACGGTGCCCGCAATGGGTGGAGCAGGCTGCGGCGTGGCCTCTGCGCTCCTCGCCTGGATCACGGCGGGCGCCGCCGCGCTCCTGCTCGCCTACGAACCGGGTCTTCAACGCTATCGCGCGCTGGTTCCGGCTGCGCCATCGCTCGCCTGGATGAAGCGGGTGCTGAAACTCGGGCTGCCGATCGGGGCTACGCAGCTGGTCGAGGTCACCTCGTTCACCTTCATGGCGATCTTTCTGGCGCGTCAGGACGCGGTGGTGGGCGCGAGTCACCAGATCGCTGCGCGACTCGCGGGTCTCACCTACATGATCGGGCTGGCGTTGGGCACGGCCACCAGCACGCTCGCCGCCCAGGCAATCGGCGCCGGTCATCCGCAACGCGCCCGCGAGGTGGCGCTCACGGGACTGCGGCTTGGGGCGTGGGCGGGTCTTGCCGCGATGACAGTGCTCTACGGGCTGCGCGAACCGCTCTCAGCGCTCTTTAGCACCGATCAGGCGGTGGTGGCCATGGCCGTACCGCTAGTAGCCGTGGTCTGCTTCTTCCACTTCTTCGACAGCGCACAGACCCAGATCACGCTGGTGCTGCGCGCCTGGCATGTGACCGCCTCGCCGATGTTCGTGCATCTTGCGGCGCTCTGGGGTATGGGTCTGGGCGGCGGCTGGTGGCTCACCTATGTGTATCCCGAACGCGGGGGGCCATGGGCGGAGTGGCTATCGGGCGCGGCCGGATTCTGGGTGGCGGGGGCAGTGGCGCTTGCCATCGCCACGATCGGCGTGGCGGCCATCCTGTGGCAGGCCTGGCGATCGGACGACCGGCAGAGCGCTTCCTAGCGCTGACGCTCAGCCGCTTTGGCCCCGACCGCTGCGGCGCATTCCCAGGGAGCCCCCACCTCCGAGACACCCACCGCCCGCGTCACCGCATCAGGAACTGGCGGGCGGGTTTACCGGCGCGGCGGCCAGCCCGATGAAGTGTTCGCGATAAAACCGCAGTTCATCGATGGACTCGAAGATGTCGGCGAGCGCCGTGTGCGCACCGCGCTTGCCGAACTTGCGCGCGACCTCGGGGCGCCAGCGCCGGCAAAGCTCTTTGAGCGTACTCACATCGAGATTGCGATAGTGAAAAAAAGACTCGAGCCTGGGCATGTAGCGGGCCATGAAGCGCCGATCCTGGCAGATGGAATTGCCGCACATCGGCGACTTGCCCGCTGGCACCCAGGGCGCCAGAAAATCTAGCAGCGCCTGCTCGGCGCTCGCCTCCGACCAGGGTGAGACCCGCACGCGATCGATCAGCCCGGAGCGCTTGTGAGTGCTCTGGTTCCATTGGTCCATGCCACCCAGCACCTCATCGGTCTGCCGGATCGCAAACGATTCGCTCTGCGCACGCACGGTGAGTGACTCATCGGTGATCACCAGCGCGACCTCGATGATGCGATCATGATCGGGCCGCAGGCCGGTCATCTCCATGTCGACCCATACCAGCAGCGATTCATCAGGTGCCTGTGACATAATCAGTGATCCTCCGGGCGTCATTCTCACACATGCCAGACGCGCACTCCCCCGGCTCTGCCTCCGTTACCTTCACGCTGCTTTTCCTGTCCGCGCTCATTGTGTCCACCTTGCTGCGGCTGTGGCTTGCAGCGCGGCAGGTACGGCATGTGGGTCGGCATCGTTCCTCGGTGCCTGCCGCCTTTGCAGAGCGCATCACACTTGCCCAGCACCAGCGCGCGGCCGACTACACCGCAGCGCGAGTGCATCTGGGTATTCTCGAGATGCTCGCGCAGGCCGCGTGGCTGATCGTGCTCACCGTGTTGGGGGGGCTCCAGTTTTTCATCATGGCAAGCGGGCTCCTGCCCGAGGCCCTTGGCTGGTTGCGTCCGCTTCTGCTGCTTGTCCTGGTAAGCGTCACGAGTGCACTGATCGATATGCCCTTTGCCTGGTGGCGCCAGTTCAGGCTCGAGCAACGCTTTGGCTTTAATCGGATGACGCCGGCGCTATTCATTGCTGACGCGCTGAAAGGGGCCCTCGTCATGACCGTGCTGGGGCTGCCGCTCGCCGCAGCGGTGCTCGCCCTGATGAACGCTGCAGGCCCGTTATGGTGGCTCTGGGCATGGTGTGTCTGGATGGGCTTCAATGTCGTGGTGCTGCTGGTGTATCCCACGCTGATCGCGCCGCTCTTTAACCGCTTCGAGCCCTTGCCCCAGGGCGAGATCCGTGAACGGGTGGAGCAACTCCTCGCCCGCACCGGGTTCGCAGCAGGCGGCCTGTTCGTCATGGATGGCAGCCGACGCTCGGCGCATGGCAATGCCTACTTCACCGGCTTTGGCCGCTCGCGACGCATTGTGTTCTTCGACACGCTGCTCAATCAGCTGAACGCTGACGAAATCGAGGCGGTCCTCGCGCACGAGCTCGGCCACTTCCGGCTGAAGCATCTGGTGAAACGGCTGGTGATGATGTCGGTCGCGAGCCTGGCTGCGCTCGCGCTTCTGGGCTGGTTGAGCGAACAGACCTGGTTTTACGAAGGACTGGGCACCTCGCCCGACGGGGTCACCCGCAACGCGGCTGCGCTGCTGCTGTTCATGCTGGTGGTACCGGTGTTCGGTTTTCTGCTGGCCCCCCTGGGCAGCTGGCTGTCACGACGCGATGAGTTCGCTGCCGACGCGTGGGCCGCAGCACTCACCGGACCCCAGCCGCTCGCCAACGCGCTGCTCAAGCTCTACCAGGACAATGCGGCCACGCTCACCCCTGATTCGCTCTACTCGGCGGTTTACGACTCCCATCCGCCTGCCCCGCAGCGAATTGGCCGACTGCTTGCTGCCGGCTCTGCACGGCCGGGCCCAGTCACCGCTTCGGCGCCTGCTTGAGCCAGACCGCCGGTACCGTCATCGCCTCGCACGGCCGCCAGCTCCTGGTGGCTGTCGACGGTGAGGCCGCCCGCCCACGAGAGGCAGTCACCCGCGGGCGCCGCACCGACTGCTGTGTTGGCGATCGCGTCGCCCTCACGCTTAGCGGAGACCGCCAGGCGGCCATCGAGCAGATCCTGCCGCGCACCAACCTCATGATGCGAAGCGACGCCGGTCGCAGCAAAGCCCTGGCAGCCAATGTGGATCGGGTCGCGGTGGTGGTGAGCGCCGAGCCTCCGTTTTCCGAGGAGCTCCTGATGCGTGTACTGGCCGTGGCGGCCAACGAGGAGATCCCAGCCATGATCGTGGCCGGCAAGTGCGATCTGCGCGACGCGCATGCG
Organism: Betaproteobacteria bacterium; assembly: GCA_018969885.1. The sequence goes on from JAGWXN010000055.1 coordinate 10,318, forward strand.
CAGATCGAGCCCCGGCTCACGCTCTATGAATCGCTGGGCTGGCCTGTGGTGCGAATCAGCGCGCGTGCCGAGCCCGAGGCCAGCCTCCGGGCGCTCGTGCCGCTATTGGGCGGTCAACGCACCCTGCTGCTGGGCCAGAGCGGCATGGGCAAGTCCACGCTGGTGAATTTGCTGGTGCCGCACGCCGATCAGGCCACCCGCGAAATTTCGGTGGCCCTCTCGAGCGGTCGCCACACCACCAGTTTCTGTCGAATGTTCGGCCACAGCGAACGACTGCCCGAGGGCTCCACGGTGATCGACTCGCCGGGGTTCCAGCTGTTTGGCATTGCCCACCTGTCGCGCTCGCAGCTGATGCACGCGCTGCCCGATTTCCGGCCGCTGCTGGGTCAGTGCCGGTTCAGTAACTGCCTGCATCGGGATGAGCCAGGCTGTGCCGTGCACGCGGGCATCCGGTCAGGTCAGGTGGATGAGCGAAGGCATCAGATTTACCTGTCGATGCTGCACGACTCGCTCAGCTAACGCGCAGCTACTGTCCCAGCCAGGCCGCAACGCTCACCATGGCAAATAGGCCGGCCCAGAGAATGACGGATCGCCAGACCAGTCCGACAGCGCTTCGCAGCCCGCCCGCATCGGGCGCCACGCCCTGCCACTCGAACCCCTGATCGCCCGAGGCCCAGCGCGCCTCGAGCGCAGGCTCGGCGATGCGCATACCGAGCGCCCCACCCCCCGCGGCGAGGAGCAGCGCACGCTGTTCGCTGCCAGTGCCCGCAGCCACGGCGCCCCGCCAGCAGAACACCGCATCTTCGAAGTTACCGACGATCGCAAAGCCCGCCGCCGAGAGCCGGACCGGTAGCCAGTCGATCAGTTTGTAGAGCAAACCGGCCACAGCGCCATAGGGTTCATTGACCTTGGACTCGCCGTGGGCAACGGGCGAATCCCAGCGACGCGCGAGCGACTCGGCCAGCCGGTAGAGAACCGGTCCGATCGGACCGGGCAGGATCATGTACCAGAAGAGCGGCGCGAACACGTGACGGTGTGAAGCCACCAGCGCGTGGGCGATGGCGAGGCGGCACACCACCTCCACCGAGGCGTCACGCGCAGGCATGTCGATTCGGTCATCGGACGACGACGCAGTGAGCCAACGTTCGAGTACCCGACGCGCGCCGGGCAGATCGTCGGCGGCCAACACCACCTGAATTTCGGTGAATGCGTGGCTGAATTGCCGAAAGCCCACGGTGAGGTAAAGCACCAGAATATGGAAGATGACCACGGCAGCGGGGTGGATTTGCGCAGCCACCCAGTCCCCCAGACCGACCAGCCCGAGCGTGACCACGGCCATCAGCGCCCAGCCGATGGCACCATGCTGACGCTGGCCGGCGTCGGTGCTGCCGCGGACCAGATCAGCGAGCCCACCGACCAGCCGATGGGCCGCGTTATCGGCCGGCAACGGGCGGACCTGCTCAATCAGCAACGCGATGACCAGTGCGATGAATCCCACGATCAGACCGTCTCAGGCAGAAAGCATGCGATAGAGGTTGCGAAGCATGGCCGCGGTGGCACCCCAGATGAAGTATTCCACTTCAGTGTCAGGCGAACGCCAGGGCATGGCAAAGAACAGACGTTCCCCGTCATCTGACAGGATACGACGACGCTGATGATGTTGCGGGTTCATCAGAAATTCGAGAGGGACTTCGAAGACATCGGCCACCTCGTTGGGATCAGGCTTCAGATCGAACCCTGGCTCAAGCAGACCAATCACCGGAGTGACCCGAAAACCGGTTCCGGTGACGTACTCGGGCATGGTGCCAATCACCTCGATTCGCGAGGATTCGAGCCCCACTTCTTCATGCGCCTCGCGTAGCGCGGTGGCAAGCGGCGATCCGTCCTGTTCGTCCTGACGCCCGCCTGGAAAAGCCACCTGTCCCGAATGCCGCCTCAAGTGAGCCGTGCGGCGCGTGAGGAGCACCGTCGGCTGGTGGCGATGCTGAATGATCGGCACCAGCACTGCTGCCGGGCGAGAACTGTCAAGGAGTCCCGATCGATCCGACAACAGTTCAGGTTCCCAGGCGGGGGGACTGGCAAAGCGGCTTCGCAATGCCGGCGCTCGCAGGCGATCGGGCGGAACCGGCGGCAGCCGCTCATCGACCACGACCACCGGCCACTGACGGGGATCGACCATGGCAGGCTACGTGGGCCGGGCCTCAGGGGCAGACCCGACCACCCGCGACAGCGATCAGGCGGGCTTTGCCGCGCTCGGGCTCGCTTTGCCCGTGAGCTTTTCGCGGATACGCGCCGACTTGCCGGAACGGCTGCGGAGGTAGTACAGCTTCGCGCGACGCACATCGCCCCGGCGCTTCACCTCGATGCTCGCGATCAGCGGCGAGTAGAGCTGGAAGGTCCGCTCAACGCCTTCGCCCGACGAGATTTTGCGGACGATGAAGGAAGAGTTGAGACCGCGATTGCGCTTGGCGATGACCACGCCCTCGTAGGCCTGGACTCGCTTGCGCGCGCCTTCAACCACGTTGACGCTGACGATGACCGTATCGCCGGGCGAGAAGACAGGAATTTTCTTGCCCAGACGGGCGATTTCTTCCTGCTCGAGCTGCTTGATGAGATCCATTGAATGCTCCTTAAGCCATCGTCGCGGGCCTCTGCAGCGGCGCGGATGCCGGGTAAAACCCGAACGGTGCGAGCCATCTGCAAGAGCTTGCGGTGCCACGAGGACACACGCTCGCGGGTGTTGGATCCCGAAGGATCATCCCGGGCCATGCGAGAGGATGGAAAATCAGAAGGCGGCGAAGCATCCGGAAAAACAACTAGCGATCGGATTGCCCTGCCATCACGCCCTCTGCCCTGCTCTCGGGATTGAATACTCCAGAGAACCCGCAATTCTAAGCTGAAACCGCTCAGCGAGGCAAAACCTGACCTGAGATGAAGGCTTCGTCGGCTGCGCTCAGCCTCCCGTCGCGACGCGCCGCTTCCAGCAGGTCGGGGCGCTTTCTCAGTGTGGCAAGGAGCGCCTGCTCACGGCGCCAGCGGGAAATCCGCACGTGATGTCCGGAGAGCAAGACCTCGGGAACCGAGAGGCCCTCAAACAACTCGGGGCGAGTGTAGTGCGGACAATCCAATATGCCCGCAGCAAACGATTCCTGTTCCGCCGAGGTCGAATCGTTGAGCGCGCCAGGCAGATGACGAACCGCCGCGTCCATCACCATCATCGCTGGCAACTCCCCGCCAGAGACAACGAAGTCGCCGATCGACCACTCATCATCGACATAGCGGTCCAGGAGTCGCTGATCGATCGCCTCGTAACGACCCGCGATCAGAATTGCCCCCGAAGACAACGCGAGCTCGCGCGCTCGGGCATCGGTGAAGCGTTTCCCCTGCGGCGACAGCGCAATGACCGGCGCCGCATCCGCTCCTAGCCGGTCGGCGCGCACCGCGGCAATCGCTTCCGCCAGAGGCTGCGCGAGCATCACCATGCCAGGGCCGCCGCCATAGGGGCGATCATCAACCGTCTTCCAGGCGTCGCGGGTGAAGTCGCGCGGATTCCAGCAGCGCAGCTGCCACAGCCCGCGCTGCAGCGCGCGCGCGGTGA
>JAGWXN010000485.1 GCA_018969885.1 Betaproteobacteria bacterium
CAGTCTGGCTTCTGGGGCATAGCGACGGCGGCTCCATTGCACTGATTCACGCCGCGCATTCTGAGACCCAGCTCGCTGGAGCCATTTTGCTCGCCCCGCATATTCTGGTTGAAGACCTGTCGGTGCTCAGCATCGAACTCGCGCGGGATGCGTTTATGAACGGATCACTCAAGGCGGGACTCGCGAGGCATCACATCGATGCCGAGGCCACCTTCATGCGCTGGAACCGGACCTGGCTCAGCACGGCCTTTCGAAGCTGGTCGATCGAGGAAGAAATTGCCGGTATCCGCTGCCCGCTGCTTGCGGTGCAGGGCCTCCAGGATCCGTATGGCACGCTCGAGCAGGTTTACGGCATTGCGCGGCGCGTCCCGGGAACGCAAGTGGTGGAACTTCCTGACTGCGGCCACTCCCCCCACCGTGATCAGCCCGAGCAACTGCTCGCTCTGCTGGGGGCGTTTGTGGGGAAGGGCGTGTGACCGGCCTCACCCTCTGGGGCTCGCCCTGATTGCACGCGCGGGCCGGTCGTGCAGGCGGCGGTGTCGCTCTCGGCTCAGTCGATCTCAATCCCTTTGGTGACTGTTGCCCACATGGCGCGCTCAGCCGTGGCACGCTTTGAAAGCGTTGCACCATCGCCCGTCCAGAGCGTAAAGCCCAGCTCCTCCAGGCGATTGCGGACCTCGGGTTGGGCCAGTACACGCTGGGTGGCTTCGGTGATTCGCTGGGCCGCCGCATCGGGCAGTGCCGGCGGACCATAGATCGCCATCCAGCCGCCTACGTCAAAGTCAGGCACGCCCGTCTCGATCAGGGTTGGCACATCGGGTAGCGACCGGTTGCGGGTCGGCGAGCTCACCGCGATGGCCCGGACACGGCCCGAGGTGATCTGGGGCAGCGCAGTGCTGACGATGTCGAACATCATGGTGAGCTGACCGCCGATCACATCGGTCATGGCAGGCGCGTTACCCTTGTAGGGCACGTGGGTCATTTTGGTGTTGGTTTTGATGGCCAGGAGTTCGGCAGCCAGATGGTTCGAGCCGCCGATGCCCGCTGAGCCGAAAGTGACCTTGCCTGGGTTGGCGCGAGCGTGGGCAATCAGGTCGTTGAAGCCTTTGAACGGCAGATCACGGTTGATCACCAGAACGTTGTAGTAGCTCACGACGGGTGCCAGCGGCCTCAGATCGCGCATCGGGTCGAAACTCATCTTGCGCATCACGTTGGGGCTGATGGTGACCGTTGGGCTTGCCGCAAACCAGAGGAGCGAAGCGTCAGCACCTGCCTTGGCCACCAGGTCACCCGCCAGGGTGGCGTTGGCGCCGGGGCGATTCTCGACCACCACGGCGCTGCCCAACTCGCGCGCAAGGGCGGGTGCAATCAGGCGCGCTGCGCCATCCACAGGGCCGCCCGCAAGGTAGCCCACCACGAGACGCGTTGCGGGCGCGGAATTTTGCGCCCCAGCAAGCGACATGGCGCCGCCAGTCATGATCGCGAAGACGCCGATGGCGACCGTGGGCAGGGCCCGCGACAAGGCATGACGCCTGGAATTCAAAGCCGTTTTATTCATGGGGGTGTCTCCTGCTGGAATGGGGATGGCGCTTCTGAAGAGCCTCAGGCAGTGTAGCGCCTGTGACCGTGCACGGTAGACTTTCGATCCGATTGCCCGCCCGGGGCGCAAGCGGAAACGTAAAACTCAGGAGATCCGGATGACCCGCCGCTTCATCGACCTGTCGATTTTTCTCGAAAACGAGCCGCTGTCTGATCCGCGTCCGTTCAATCCAAAGATCCAGTACATCAATCACGAGCAGAGCTATTCGCAAATCGAGCCATTTTTTCCCGGGCTGCGAAAAGAAGATCTGCCGGATGGCCAGGGCTGGGCGGTAGAAAAGGTGGAACTGATTACCCATAACGGTACGCACCTCGATGCACCCTGGCATTTTCATCCCACCATGAACCATGGCGAGCGCGCGGCCACCATCGATGAAGTTCCGCTGGAATGGTGTTTTCAGCCAGGGGTCAAACTTGATTTCCGCCACTTCGCAGACGGCTATGTGGTGACAGCTGCCGATGTGGAGGCTGAACTCAAACGGATTGACTACACGCTGCAACCGCTCGACATCGTGGTGGTGAACACCCGTGCCGGCTCGCGCTACGGTAGCGACGACTACGTCACCGCGGGCTGCGGCATGGGATACGAGGCCACTATGTATCTGCTCGAGCGCGGGGTC
>JAGWXN010000486.1 GCA_018969885.1 Betaproteobacteria bacterium
AATCACCGAACCGCGAGCCGGAGACGAAAATGAATTCGTGACGCGCTTGCCCGTTGAGAGATCGGTGCCATCGAGCGTACGAACGGGCCCGCCTTGCGGATCGAGCTGGAGGGTGATTCGGCCCTCGGCGCTGGATTTCTGTTCGCCGTCATCGAGCTTACCGTTGCCGTTCTTGTCCCACCAGCCAACGGGCTCGCCCGCATCTAGCTTTCCGTTGTTGTTGTTGTCCTGCCAGACCGTCGCGCCCATAACATAGCCGTTGATGACTTCCATGTTAGCGTTCACCTCTCGCTTGGACGCCGCACCGGCCGAAGCGTCACCGGCCAGACCGCCGCCACCCGAAGCGCTCCCGGCAAGCCCTAACGCACCCAGCACGCCGAACAGGCTGCCCAGGCCAGGGCTGAAGCCCCCCGAGGCAGCAGGCGATACAGCGGCTGTGGTGTCGGTCACTGATCCGCCGGCAGCTTGAGCGAATTGCATGACACCAGGCTCGCCAAACCAGCCGCGCGCGTATTCCAAGTAGGTTGCGGACGCGCCAGCCTCGGCTGCGCGCTCGAGTGCCTGACTATTGGCGTCCGCCGCCGAATCAGCCTGTCCAGCCGATCCAGCGTCATCATTGGAATGCTGGCGCCGGTCTGCATCCGCAAGCTGCGCCTCTATGGGACCAAGAGCCAGCTGATCAACCGGGCTCCGCTCAACATCCGTAATGACCTCAGCCTCCAGCCGCGGCTCTGCCCTGCGCGAAGCAGGACGTTTGGCCCGAATGCGATCCGTGATGTGTTTAATAGCCATGATTCAAGGTCTCCTCAAAGGTCATAGACGGGGCTTCGCGAAGGGCAAGCCCGGCACTTTTTGAAAGCGATTTCAAAACAGGGCAAAAAGAAGGGCGCGCGCTAGTCACAGCCGTTCTCCGTCCTCGTTAAAAAGGTGGCAGCTCGCCGCACTTGCGGTGATACGAAGCGATTCGCCTCGGGCTGGAACCGCTTCAGTGGCTGGCCTGCGCACGGCAACCGGCGTCGACTCTCCGGCAATGCTGCAAAACAGAATGACGCTGTCGCCGAGTTGCTCAACCCAGCTAACGGTGCAGGCAATGCCGCCATCAGCCGAGAGGAGAGGAACCAGTTCCCAAGCCTCAGGCCTTACGCCGATTGCAGCAACTCTCTCAGGAGTCGGTACGCTAGCGAGCGCTGGAAGCATGTGCGCCGATACCGGGTTCGAGCCGATCTGCCAGCCTTTTGCGCCTGCGTGCCACGACACTCTAATCTGGTTCATAGGCGGCGAACCCAAGAACGCGCCGACGTACAGATTGCGAGGATAATTAAAAAGCTCCAGGGGCGTACCCTGCTGCTCAAGCGCGCCTTTTCGAAGCAGTGCGATCCGTGTGCCTAGCGTCATAGCCTCGGTCTGGTCGTGGGTGACGTAAAGAATGGTGGCATCAATCTGCTCGTGCAATCGCATCAGTTCATGCCGCATCTCGCCACGCAACGCAGCATCAAGATTCGACAATGGCTCGTCAAACAGGAAAACACGCGGCTTGCGAACGATCGCACGGCCGATTGCAACGCGCTGGCGCTCGCCACCCGACAACGTGCGGGGCATACGCTCGAGCAGGTGACCGATTCTCAGGATCTCCGCCACCCGTCCCACGGCCTCGCGGGTTACCGCTTTCGATTCACCCGCCACCTTCAGTGCAAAACCCATGTTCTGGGCCACGGTCATGTGAGGATAAAGCGAGTAGTTCTGGAACACCATGGCCACCCGGCGCTCAGCGGGCGGCAGCTGATCAGCGCGCTCATCTCCTATCCAGATCTCGCCCGAGTCAAGGCGCTCAAGCCCCGCAACCAGGCGCAGCAAGGTGGACTTGCCGCACCCTGAAGCCCCCACCAGCACCATGAATTCACCGTGCGCGATTTCAAGATCGATGCCGCGAACAATCGGGTCGGCACCGAACGATTTCCGAACTTGAACGAGGCGGACCGAACTCACGCCGTACCTTGGGCGCGAAGCGCTTTCCACTGCCTGAGGAGCTCAGCCACCCAGCGCGCACTGCGCTTGGGCGTGCGTTCGAGCGTGGCGTAATCGACGTGCACGATGCCAAAGCGCTTGAGATAGCCCGAGGCCCACTCGAAGTTATCCATCAGACTCCATACAAAATAGCCTGCGATATTCACGCCCTGCCGAGCTGCCTCGTCCACCGCAGCCAGATGCGTCGCCAG
>JAGWXN010000487.1 GCA_018969885.1 Betaproteobacteria bacterium
CCCGATGCCACTCAGCAGATCCGCGAGCAGACGATCGCCCGTTACGGCTTTGACCAGCCCCTGTGGCGCCAGTATCTGGCCTTCCTCGAGCGACTGGTCGCGGGTGATCTGGGGCGCTCCTTCGTCTTCAATCTGCCCGTGCTGGACCTGATCCTGTCGCGGCTGCCGGCGACACTCGAGCTGACGCTGGTCGCCGTGATCGGTGCGACGCTGGTGGGGGTGCCGCTTGGCGTGCATGCCGGGTATCGACCCGATCACTGGTTCTCCAGACTCTCCATGGGCGTGTCGGTGCTTGGCTTTTCGGTCCCGACGTTCTGGATCGGCCTCGTGCTGATCCTGACCTTTGCGGTCTGGCTCGGATGGCTGCCAGCGGGTGGCCGTGGTGAGACCGCGAGCTGGCTCGGCGTGCAGTGGAGCGTGCTCACGGGCAATGGCTGGCAGCATCTGCTGCTGCCGGCGCTCAATTTGTCGCTGTTCAAGATGGCGATGATGATGAGGCTCGCCCGTGCCGGGACCCGCGAGCTGATGGGCAGCGACACGGTCAAGTTTGCAAGGGCGGCGGGCGAGTCCGAGTGGACGATTCTGCGTCACCATGTGCTGCGCCTGATCGCGATTCCGATCGTCACGGTGTTCGGCCTGGAGCTCGGCTCGACGCTCGCCTTTGCCGTAGTCACCGAGACGATTTTCTCCTGGCCGGGCGTGGGTAAGCTCATCATCGATTCGATCCAATCGCTCGACCGGCCGGTGATGGTGGCCTACCTGATGCTGGTGGCGCTGCTCTTCATTCTCATTAACTTGAGCGTGGACTTGACCTATGCGCTCCTCGATCCGCGCCTTCGGAGCCGCCGATGAGCGCAGCCACCCCGCTCGCGATCTTCTGGACTGAATTCAGGGCCAACCGGGTCGCACTGGCCGCACTGACGCTCGCGCTCGTGCTGGTCCTCACCGCGCTTGCCGCGCCGTGGATCGCGCCGCAGGACCCCTACGACCTGGCCTCGCTCAAGCTGATCGACGCGCGCCGCCCGCCGGGCTACGTCAACTCGGCGGGCTTTACCTATTGGCTCGGCAGTGACGCGCAGGGACGTGATCTGCTCTCGGCGATGATTTACGGACTGCGGATCTCGGTCCAGATCAGCGTCACGGCCGGAGCCATCGCGCTGGCGCTCGGTGCGGTCATGGGCGCCACCGCCGCGTTTGCGGGCGGCCGGACCGAGAGCGTCATCATGAGGCTGGTCGACCTGCAACTGTCCTTTCCGGCGATCCTGCTGGCGTTGGTGCTGTCGGCCATGCTGGGCCAGGGCAGGGCGCAGCTCATCATGGCGCTGGTGGCCGCTCAGTACGCCTACTTTGCCCGCACCGCGCATGGCGCGGCGAGCAGCGAGCGGGGTCGCGATTACGTCGAAGCGGCGCTGTCCACGCCCCTCTCGGCGGTCACGGTCATTCGGCGCCACATCCTGCCCAACTGCCTGCCGCCCCTGATCGTCGTGGCAACAGTCCAGATCGCCAACGCGATTTCGCTGGAGGCGACACTTTCCTTCCTGGGCCTGGGTCTGCCGGTCACCGAACCCTCGCTCGGCATGCTGATCGCCAATGGATTCCAGTACATGCTGTCGGGCCGCTACTGGATCTCGATCTTCCCGGGGGTCGCATTGATCCTGCTGATCGTATCGATCAATCTGGTGGGGGATCAGGTGCGCGACCAACTCAACCCGAGGCTACGCCGATGAGGCCTCAGGTGGCGCAGCCGCTCCTCATGGTGCGCGGGCTCAGCACCCATTTCGCGACCCGAGCCGGTCTGATCAAGCCGGTCGATGCCGTGTCCTTCGAGATTGCGGCCGGCGAGATCGTGGGTCTGGTGGGCGAATCCGGGTCCGGCAAAAGCATGACCGGCTTTTCCCTGCTTGGGCTCATCGACCCGCCCGGCCGGATCGTCGCCGGATCGGTTCGCTTCGAGGGCGAGGAACTGGTGGGTCTGGCACCGGCGAGGCTGCGCGGGCTGCGAGGCCGGCGCATCGCAATGGTCTTTCAGGATCCGATGGCCACCTTGAACCCGGTGCTCACCGTGGGCGAGCAGATCCGGCTCGCCATCGAGGCGCACGAGCGGGTGGGGCGGGTGGCCGCGCGGGCTCGCGCGGTCGAGGTGCTGGGAAGGGTCGGCATTCCCGACGCCGCGCGACGGCTTGACGCCTGGCCGCACCAGTTTTCCGGTGG
>JAGWXN010000488.1 GCA_018969885.1 Betaproteobacteria bacterium
TCGCTGCCGGCACGAATGCGCACCGTGCCGCTCGACCACAGGTTCGCGCCCGCAGCCACCAGACTTCCACTGTCCAAACGCTTACCGCCACCCAGACGTGCGCTGGTGTCGGCGCGGACCTCGAGCACGGAATCCTTGCCGGTCCAGGTACGGGTCGCGGCGCCATTGGCGTAGCTGTAGTCCGCGCCCGCCATCGCAAGGCCGCCCCACAGGATTGCTTTGCCCTGTAACAGCAGGCGGCTTTCGTTTGCCCGGGTGTAGACCTCTGAATCGACCCCGGTCTGCAGCGTCTGGCCAGCGATCAGTTCGATCTGCTTATCGGCCTCCAGGATGACCGCCATCGGTGTGCCGATGTTGGCCATCGTGGGCGTGATGTTGCCCATATAGATCGATCCGAGTGACTCGAATCGCATCCGCTGGCTGGTGCCCGACGAAGTGATGGTGGCGTTACGCAGCGTGAGGTCGCCGGCCGCCTTCATCTGTACCGATCCGGCCGCCGTGATGGTGCCCCCGACGCCCAGCAGGCCCGTGGTCAGGACATCGATTTCATAGTCGGTCGTGGACGGCGTGTTACGGGTGCTGGTGATCGGGCCGTCGATCTGGACATTGAGGCCACGCAGGCTGATCTGGCCCGCGCTCTGAATACGGCCGGCATTGGCATCAACCGTGAGCGTTCCGCGCTCGGCGATGATGTCGATCAGCGCCAGATTGGGGCTCACTGTACCGATCGGGCTATCGATCCGCACATTGTTCAGGCCCGCGATCACGATGCGACCGTCGTTGCCCTCGGACTGGAAGCTGCTGCTGGAACGCGTGTAGACGCTGGTCTCACCCGCAACCACGTTGGTACCCGCACGGAGAACGATATCGCGATTGGCGATCAGACTGCCGCGCACCTCGATCGATTTGCTGGCATTGATGATGATGTCAGCGTTGTCGCCGCGGGCAATCAGCTTACCGCGGAAGACGCTGGGGCCACCCGGGTTGAGCGCGATGTTGCCGGAGCGGGTCTCGATCACGCCCAAATCACCGAGCGTCACATCTTTGTCGCCGGTTGGATTGGTGCCGGCATAGAGATTCACGGCGTCGTGCCCGAGCACTGAGCCCTCGAGAGTGATCTTGCCGCCGGTGGTGCCCGGTTTACCGAGATTGACCACCGATCCAGGCATGCTCGCATCAATCGAATACGGTGCATCGGCAGCAGCCAGGTCGCCGCTCGCGGGCATCACAAAGCCAAGCCGCTCGGCGCCGGTGGTTTGCACCATCTGCGTCTGGCCCGCCTGAGTCTGCCGCAGGATCTTGAAGTTGTAGTAGCTCGTGAGCCTCAGTTGTCCATCTGACTGGCCGATCTCGAGCATGTCCGAGGTGAGCGTCTGCGACGATCCCACAGCAGGAGTACCCGAGAGCGAGCTGACCACCCGGAACGCGCCATTGGCGTAGAGCTTGCCACGAATATCCGTGAGCAGATTCGACGCCTGGACGTTGTCCAGCGTGAGCGAACGCGGCACATCAATCAGGCCCTCGACCTGGTGGGTGCCGAGATCCACCCAAATCGCGAGCTTGATATCACCGCCCGTGATGCCCTTTGCCGACTCAATGAAGCCGGTGGCCTGCAGCCGCTTGGTGTGCGTGGGCGGCAGGACCGTCAGGTTGCCCGACGCGCTGAGATTGATCGTGCTGTCATTGAGCCCCGTGCGAAGCCCAGCCGAGCTGAGCACCACGATCCCCTGATCGCCGTAGCTGCGGGTGGGTACGACCGAACCACTACCGCCACGCACATCAATGAGCGATCCCGCGAACAGATCGCGTCCCAGCCTGACCTGACGGACCGCCTCGATCTGAATCTCGGATTCGCCATGACCATACTTGACCTCGGTGCCGACCCAGTCGCCGTCGCGATAGACGTCCTGAACCGTGCCGCCGGCGACAATGATGCCGCCCAGATCAGCGTCGCCATTCTGGTCGAGAGAGCGAATGCTCACCCGGCTGTCGGCGTTGTTCGTCACGACCCGCGCGCCGCCCGGCATCTTCACGCCAAGGCCATCGCCGTTACGGTCGGTGCCGCCTGTGAGCTCGATCAGCTGGCTTGCGCGCAGCGACCCGCCCACTTCAACCGTGCCCCCACCCTGCTGCGGCGCGGTGCCGCCCAGGTAAAGCTGGCCATCGGCCACCACCCGCAGCGTGGAGAGCTCGCTCGACCAGTCCACGG
>JAGWXN010000489.1 GCA_018969885.1 Betaproteobacteria bacterium
ATCCCCGCACTGACCAACGCCATGATGAATGCGCTGCGCCGCCAGGGCGTAGCGGCCATGGACACGCCATTTACGGCTGCCCGTGTATGGGAGGCGCTGAACCCCGCCGCCTGAGCGCGTCGCCGGCGGGGCTGCGAGGCGTCGCGCCGCCCGCGTCGGTCGTCGCGCGTGCGCCCCGAGCGATCGCGTCGCCCGATTGGGTCGTCGCGAGCGTGTTCGGTCGTCAGCACAGGGGTGGGGTGGCGTGCGGGTTCGTGTTGGCGGTTCTGTGCTCGATGGGCCTTGGGCTTGCACCCCACACAGCCAACGCGTTCAGTTTGACCGGCATCGATCCCGACCTGAAAAGTTACCCGCTACACACCGCAGAATTTGGCAGGCTCGATATCCGTGCTGGCTGGGTGGAAGGTGCACCCGAACGAATGGTGTTCGAGATTCAGAATCCGCTCGCCGCGCCAGTGCATTGCGCGAGCGTTCAGCTCGAACTGCGCGACCGTGGTCGCGTGGTCCGAGGCCTCGAGCCGGCGGTGTGGGTGCCGGCCAACCAGCTGCGCCGCACAGGTGCCCGGCCGCTCCGCAAAGAAGAGGTGAAGCAGTTCAGTCTGGTGTGCACCTGCCTGCGGCGTAGCGACAAGGGCCCGTGCGAGCCTCCGTTCAAACCCTAGCGCTTTACTCAGCCCGGATATCGGCCGCGGCCACCACGCGACGCCACTTGGCGATGTCGGCGCTCACCAGTGCGCGGAAGTCGGCGGGGCTGCTCCCCACCGGTTCGCCGCCGAGCGTGTCAATCAGCTTACGAACCTCGCTGTCGGCGAGGGTGCGCGCAACCGCCTGCTGAATCACGCCGAGCGCGGCGGCGGGTGTTCCGGCGGGCGCGAAGAGGCCAAACCATGCGACGGTTTCGAATCCCTTCAGCCCGGCCTCATCCAGGGTGGGCGCCTCGGGCAGCATGGGGGAGCGGCTGAGCGTCGTCACGCCCAGTGCACGGACCCGGCCGTTTCGGATATGCCCGATGGCGGGCGGAAGGTTGCCGAGAAAGAGCGCCACCTCGCCCGACATGACGGCGTTGAGTGCGCCGACTGCGCCCTTGTAGGGGACGTGCAGCAGATCGACGCCCGCCATCAGCTTGAAGAGCTCGGCCGACAGATGCGCCGAACTGCCCACACCGCCCGAGCCATAGGCGAATTTGCCGGGCTGGGCTTTCAGTAGCCGGATCAGGTCGACAACCGAGTTCGCTCCCAACTGCGGGCTGATCACCAGCACGTTGGGGGCGCGCATGACCAGGGTGACGGGATCGAAGCCGCGCTCCAGGTCATAGGGCAGTTTGTAAATCGCGGCGTTGATGCCGTTGGAACCTGCGTTCCCCATCAGGAGCGTATGGCCGTCGGGGTTGGCCGACACCGCGGCCTCGGTGCCGATTCGACCGCCCGCGCCCGGGCGGTTTTCGACCACCACCGGATGTCCCCAGCTCTCAGACAGTCGTTGTGCGAGCGCGCGGGCGGTGAGGTCAGAGCCATCACCCGGTGGGCTGGGTACGATGATACGGACCGCACGAGTCGGGAAGGGCTGGGCAGCTACGGTGGTGGGTAGCGAAGTGATCAGCACGGCGAGCGCACTCGCGGCAATGGCTACCACCAAGGCCCGACGCGTACAGGTGCGGGGGTTGCGGGTGAGCAGCGTGGCAGCGGGCATTTATTCCTCCTGGGCAGCGGTGGGGGCGATGTGGCAACGGGTGCCCAGCCCCGGTCCGCGCGGCAGCGCGCTCATGCCGTCCTCGAAGCGCGGCAGGTCCGAGTCGGCGAGGGCAAAGAAAAGCTCGCTCTCCTCGAACTGCACTTCGAGCGCGGGCAGGTCATTGAATATCGCGGAGACATGAAGGCTATGAGCGTGGCAAATCGGGCCAGTGGGGTTGTGCGGCGAACAGGCCGCTCCGTGCGCCGCGGCGATCTCGGCAATGCGCAGCACCTCGGTCAGCCCGCCTGCGTGTTTGACATCAGGCATGACCACGTCATAAAGCCCGGCCTTCAGGAGCGGCAGAAAACCGTTTACGCCGATCATGGTTTCAGCGCCCGCCAGCTGCATACCGAGATCGTTGGCCCGCGAGCGGATCTGGCGCAGCGTGGCGAATTGTTCGGGGACTTCAGCGACCGGACATTCGTACCAGCTCACTTTGAGTTGCGCGAGTTCGTCGGCCATCTGCATGGCCAGGG
>JAGWXN010000056.1 GCA_018969885.1 Betaproteobacteria bacterium
CCGCGCCGATGACCTGGGCGAGCGACTGCACGGTTGCCGTCCAGGTACGGCCTGGATGCTCGGGAACGAGGAACGTCGCGCGGTCGCCCTGCTTAATGGAGAGCGCGCGGTTTTGTGGCACGTTGACGTAAATGCGAACGCGACTGATATCGGACAGCGTGAAAAGTTCGGTATTGGCTGTGCCGCCCGCCACGACCAACGCGCCTACGTCGGTGTTTCGGGCGGTGATCACCCCGGCAAACGGAGCCACGATGCGCGAAAACTGCTTTTGCGCAACCAGTCGATCGACGTTTGCCTGGGAAGCCCGCACTTGTGCCTCCTTGACCTGCAGGTCGCCCTTCTTCTCCTCGACAGCCTGGGAGGATACGAAGCCCTGGTCGCGCAATGACTGCCAGCGGTCAGCGGTGGTGCGCGAGAGCGCGGCGTTAGCCTGGACGCTCGCGAGCTCAGCTTGAGCCTGAGAAATCTGCTGGTCGAGTTCAGGCGTTTCAATCTCGGCGAGCAACTGGCCAGCGGTGACCGCCGCGCCAATATCAACCTGCCACGATTTGAGGTAACCCGCGATCCGGGAAAAAATCGGCGCCCGCGTGTGCGGCTCGACTCTTCCGGGGAGTTCAAAGCGCGTCACGCTGGTAGAGGGCCTCGACGGCGTGACCACCAGGACGGTGGGTACAGCGGCCTCCTGGGCGCGCGCGCTCAGCCTGTCGGCGTTGCTTGCGCGGGCCGACAAGCCCCATGCGGCAATGCCACCGGCCAGGCCCAGCGTGACGATGAGTCCAGCGGTCAGCTTGAGCCCCGACACCGGGCGGTGAGGAAGCTTTTCAAGCGGCAGCGACATACGGTTCTCCAGCAGGTGAGGCGGGGGTGGGGCGCTTTCCGTCGCGGGCATGCATCATTGCAAAAACGACCGGAACAAAGGCGAGGGTGGCGACGGTTGCAAACAGGAGGCCGCCAATCACTGCGCGGCCAAGGGGAGCATTCTGTTCGCCGCCTTCGCCCACACCTAGCGCGAGCGGCAGCATGCCGATGATCATGGCGAGTGCGGTCATGAGCACCGGGCGGAATCGGACAAAGCCGGCCTCGAGCGCAGCTTCGACCGCATTCAAGCCCTGGTCGAGACGCTCCCGGGCGAAGCTGATCACCAAAACGCTGTTGGCGGTGGCGACCCCCATGCACATGATCGCGCCGGTTAATGCGGGCACGGACAACGTGGTGTGGGTGGCAAAAAGCATCCAGACAATGCCAGCCAGCGCGGCCGGCAGGGCCGTGATGATCACGAACGGATCCTTCCATGACTGGAAGTTCACCACGATGAGCAAATAGATCAGGCCGATTGCGCCGAGCAGACCGTACAGCAGCCCCGAAAAGGCTTGTTCCATGGTGCGCACCTGCCCGATCAGGACCACCCGCGTACCGCGTGGTACGTCACCTGCAGTGTCGGCGATGAGCTTTCGAACATCACGCGCAACCGCACCCAGGTCACGATCCTGGGTGGTGGCGTTCACCTGAACCAGCGTCTGTAACTCGTACTGGCTCACCACCGCATTGGCGGACCCGCGCTGAAAATTGGCAAGGCCCCCCAGCACCTGGGGCGAACTGCCCGGCGCGGCACTTGCCGGGGTCAGCGGCAGATTTTCAATCGCGGCCAGTGAGTCGAGCTGATACTGCGGCGTTTGCATCACGATTGGATAGATGATGCTGTTCACCGGGTTCAGCCAGTAGGTCGGGGCCACCTGACTGCTGCCTGCAAGGTTCACCACCATGCTGTTGGTGATGTCGCGGGCACTCATGCCGAACTCCTGAATGCGGGTTCGGTCGACGTCCACATTGAAGATGGGCGACCGGCGTGACTGCTGGATACGCGCGTCGGCCACGCCGGGAATCTTTCGCAACTCCTTGAGGAGCTTCTCTGCATAAGCGAAGTTCGCCTCGAGGTTGAGCCCCCGAATCTGAATATCGATCGGCGCTGGTGCGCCGAAATTCAGGATCTGGCTGACGATGTCGGCGGGCGGAAATGAGAAGACCGTGTCGGGGAATTCCCGCGGCAGGACCTCGCGCAGTTCCCGGACGTAGTCGGCCACGGGCCGGTGTCCTTTCTTGAGCGCGATTTGAACATCGCCGTCCTGGGTGCCGATCACGCCGGTGTTGTTGTAAGCCAGGTTGATACTGGACGGCGGCAGCCCGATGATATCGACCATCGCTTCGATTTCTTCCGGCGGAATGACCTGACGTATCACCTGCCCGATGCGAGCAAACCGCACAGCAGTTTCCTCAACCCGCGTTCCCACAGGCACACGAGCGTGGAGAAGAATCTGGCCGTTGTCGACCGCCGGGAAGAAGTTGGTGCCCAGGTAGGGAACCAGCGCAAACGAGGCCAGTACACACGCCATGAAACCGAGCACGAATTTCTTCCGGTTCTCCAACGCCCAGGCGAGCAGCGACTGGTAAGCGAGCCGGAAGCGTTCGAAGCGCCGCTCAAATCCGCGCTGAAACCACACCAGTGGGTTGCGGGTGGGCGCTTTCTCGAGCAGCGCGCCATGAGGGTGGGTGTCATGGGCCTTGAGCAGATACTTGGCCATGGTGTTGACCAGCGTTCGGGACAGGATGAACGAGGAGACCATCGCGAAGATCACCGCCAGCGCCATCGGCACGAACAGATAGCGCGCCACGCCCTCCAGGAAAAACATCGGTACGAACACGATGCAGATACAGAGCAGCGATACAAAGGCGGGGGTCACGATCTGGCGCGCGCCGTCCATGATCGCGGTCTCTACATCCTTGCCTTGCTCAAGGTGCCAGTTGATGTTTTCAATGGTGACGGTGGCATCGTCAACCAGAATGCCCACGGCCAGCGCCAGACCGCCCAGCGTCATCAGATTGAGCGTCTCACCGATGGCCGCCAATCCAAGGATCGCGCCCATGATGGATAGTGGAATGGACGTGGCGATGATGAGTGTAGGACGCCAGCTGCCCAGAAACAGCAGGATCATCAGGCTGGTGAGGGCGGCGGCAATGACGCCCTCCACGGCTACGCCTGTCACCGCAGCTCGAACGAAGATGGATTGATCATTGATGGGGGTCACGGATAGCTGGTCAGGGAGCGCGGCGCGCATCTGAGCGAGCTTGTCGCGCACGCCGGAGACGATAGAGAGCGTCGAGGCTCCGCCATTCTTCAGCACCGACAACAGAACCGAGCGGCTGCCTTCAACCGACACAATGCTGGTCTGCGGGGCATTGCCATCGTGCACGTTGGCCACATCGCGTACATAGATGGTGGAGCCGCCAGCTGAGCGAATGGGCAGGTCGTTCAGCTCGGCAATCTGCGTCACGATGTTATTGAGCCGCATTGAATACTCGAACTCGCCGATCTTTTGCGAGCCCACCGGAATCGCAATGTTCTGCGCGGCCAGCGTGTTGGCCACGTCTTGAGCTGACAGCCCTCGCGCCTGGAGCGCAAGGGGATCGACGTCGATCTGAACAATGCGCTGCTTGCCGCCATAGGGCCAGGGAATCGCCACGCCCGGCACGGTGACCAGCTGCGGTCGAACCATGTTGACGCCGGCATCGAACAGTTGCTGCTCGCTCATGCCCTGACCCGCTAGCGCGAGCTGCAGCACCGGAACGGTTGCAGCGTTGTAGTTGAGGATGAGGGGCGGCGTGGTGTTGGGTGGCATCTGCCTGACTGATACCTGCGCGGCGGCTGTTACCTGCGCATTGGCGATCGAGATGTTCACGCCCGGCTGGAAGAAAATCTTGATGATGCAGATGCCGGTGTAAGAATTGGCCTCGATATGCTCGATATCGTTAACCGTGGTGGTGAGGCCCCGCTGAAAAAGCGTGCAGATCCGACCCGACATCTGGTCGGGGGGAAGTCCCGTGTAACTGAATGCCACCGCGATGACAGGAATGCGGATCGCGGGAAAGATATCGGTCGGCATTCGGATCGCAGCCAGCGGACCCAGGATTAGAAGCAGCAGTGCCATCACCACGAAGGTGTAAGGCTTGTCTAACGCGGTACGAACGATGGATACGAGCATGGGAGGCGCCGGGTCTGGTGCGGAAACCCTGGGCGTAAACGTCACGTCCAGTCGGATAACCCATCAGTGTGCCGGATTTGTTCGATATTTCTCAAGCATAGGGTCTGTTGGCGAAACCGCGAGACGTCGTTGCTGTCGCCAAGCGTGCGCTCGGTCAAAGTGGTCGAGGCTGGCGGTGGCAGGGTGAGGGCCTCAGCTGAGGGAGGCCAAAATGAAGCAAGTGAAACGTTCGTGCGTGGTGGGGGCGTTGGTGGTCATCGAAACGCTGGCTTTATTGACCACGGTGGGTGGGGCCTGGGCGCAGTCCGGGTCCAGCGGGCAGTCAGGTGCCGCCCAGCGGTCTCAGGAGCGGCGCGGGGGCGATCCTGGCAAGCGCGAGTTCGAGTCAAACTGCGCGGCCTGCCATGGGAAGGGCGGCCAGGGCGATGGCTCAGTCGTCGAACTGCTGAAGCGCGCGCCGCCTGATCTGACCCAGCTTTCCCGGAAGAACGGCGGCGTGTTCCCGATTGACCGGGTCTATCAAACGATTGAGGGGGGCACCGTCACCGCACATGGCTCACGCGAAATGCCGATTTGGGGGCGAGACTATCGGATTCAGGGCGCCGAGTACTACATGGACGTACCCTACGACCCAGAAGCATACGTAAGAACGCGTCTGCTTTGGCTGGTCGAATACCTGAGTCGGCTTCAGGTGCGCTGAGGCGGGCCCCGGCGGCCCACCGACGCTCACTACGCGGGGAGCTTACCCCTCAGCCGGAATGCCAGCTCGGCTGCGCCCCAGATCTCGATCTGGTGTGACGTGGCAAACCGGCTCGCCGGTTCGGTCACTTCGCCCAGAAAGATGAACACGCCGGCGCTCGCGCCAGCCGCGTCGAAGGCCTCGGTCAGTTCGCGCAGCGCTTCCACACCCAGGCGGGCCGACTTCCAGCGCTTGGCCATGACCAGGCGGCACCCCTGTGCGTCATGAAGGATGAAGTCGGCAGCGGGCCCTCGATGCTCGCGCACGACCTGCCCGTCTCTGGAAAGTGCAGCCTGGGCAAGCGGCGCAAACTGTTGCCAGCTCATGGAGGAGAGGGCGCGGGCCGTACGTTCAATTTCCTGCGCGCCGGGCAGGCTCCACTGGCGTCTGAGTGCCATCACGCCGATGATGACAAAGGGTAATGAGCTCAGGGCTCCAACCGCCCGATAGGCCTCAGGCAGGAGCGCCATTGCCACCAGCGAGAGTGCGCCGGCGATGGCGAAGCTGATCCACCAGGGAGATCGCAACAGAATCGCAAACAGGGAGTTACGCGGGAGTTTAAAAGCCACGTCTGCCTCAGATTGCAACCTGAGTGCCGAGCTCAACCACCCGGTTGGGCGGCAGGGCGAAATAGCTCGCTGTGCTGGAGCTGTTTTGCAGCATCCACCCGAACAGCGAGCGTCGCCACCCAAACACCCCGCGTCGGCTGGTCGAGACGATTACCGGCTTGCTGGTGAAGTAGGAGGTGTCGTTTGTATCAATGCTGACGCCTCGACGTCGGGCGAGCGACAGGACGTGGGCGATATCGGGCTCTTCGCGAAAACCAAATGAGGCCACAATACGGACGATACCGTTACCACCGCGTTCGATCTCCAGCCGGTCGTGGTCAGGCACCCGCGGAACATCCACGAAATCGACGGTGAGGAAAATCACCTGCTCGTGTGCCACCCGGTTATGGCGCAAGTTGTGCAGAAAGCTGGTGGGGTGACCGCTTCGACCGGAGCTGAAGAACACCGCGGTGCCGGGCACCCGCTGGATGCCTGAGAGATCAAGCGCGAAGGCGTCGCCCCGGCTACGCGGCGAGGCGTCCTTACGAGAGCGCACGATCTCTGTGCCGCGACGCCAGGTGGAGAGCACGGCGAACATCACGGAGGCCACAGCAAGCGGGAACCAGCCGCCTTCGGCGATTTTGCTGGCATTGGAAATAAAAAACACGACTTCGAGTGCACCGAAAATAACGAGTGCAGGGAGGAGCCAGAGTGCCGTCGCAGTATGCCGTCTCAGAAGAATAGTCACCGACAAAAGCGCAGTGCCGATCAGTAGGTCACCCGAAACCGCGATTCCGTAAGCAGCGGCGAGCTGACTGGAACTTCGAAAGCCAAGCACCAGCAGCACCACGGCGACCAGCAGCATCCAGTTGACTACCGGGATGTAGATCTGGCCGCGCGATGTTTCAGAGGTATAGCGCACCTTCAATCGCGGCAGGTAATTGAGACGTGAGGCCTGCTGCGTGACCGAGAACGCGCCGGAAATAGTGGCCTGCGACGCAATGACAGTGGCACAGGTCGCAAGCACGATCAACGGTACAAGCAGAGGCTCGGGCGCGAGCAGATAAAAGGGATTACGTACCGCCTCGGGGTCGCGCAGGACCAGCGCGCCTTGGCCGAAGTAGTTGAGCATGAGGCACGGAAACACCAGTGCAAACCAGCTGATGCGAATGGGGCGCGGGCCGAAATGACCGAGGTCGGCATACATCACCTCCGCACCGGTGAGCGTGAGGAAAACAGCGCCCAGCAGAACCAGGGTGAGCCCTGGATGCTCAATAGCGAAGCCGATTGCATGCAAGGGGTTGATCGCGAACAGTATCTGCGGCGTCTCGACGATGCTGCGTACGCCGAGTACCGCGAGCACCAGAAACCAGAGGATCATGACGGGTCCGAACAGCGCGCCGATCTTTGCCGTCCCGCGGCGTTGAATCAGGAACAGGCTGATCAGGATGACGAGTGCGATCGGGACAATCAGCCGTTCGGTTGCGGGTGCGGCGATGGCAATACCTTCAACCGCGGACAGCACTGAAATGGCGGGCGTGATGATGGCGTCACCATAAAACAGCGACGCCGCGAGAATTCCCAATGTCGACACGAACCAGATCAGCCGGGGTTTCGAACGAGCCCGGGTGAGGGCGATGGACAGCAGAGCCAGTGCACCGCCTTCGCCTCGATAATCGAACCGAAGCATGACGGTCACGTACTTGAGCGACACGATGATCGTGACTGCCCAGAACATCATCGATAGCACCGCAAAGACGGTATCGGCTGGCGCGCTGCCGTCCGCCCCATGCGCGGCAATGGCCTCCTTGAAGGCGTAGAGGGGACTGGTGCCGATGTCGCCAAAGACGACGCCGAGCGAGGCGATGATCAGCGCAGGCAGCCGCTGTCCGGTGGGGGCACTCATGGAAAGGCGGAGTATATCTTGCAGCGCAACAATCGTCGGGTTGATTGATGGGGTCAGCGCGGAATGCTACGGTCGCGATAGGCAAGCAGACGAGCCTTGAGCCCTGGGCGCGCCGCCGAGCGAACCAGCGCAGCCAGGTCATGGTCGGAATCTCCACCCGCGCCGAAACCGTCACCGCCGCGAGACGCGGCTTTCAGCGCAGCATAGGTGGCACGATCCACGCTCCGTGCCGGGGCGAGCTGTGCCAGGCGCCAGGTGTGAAGCTCGTCTTCCGGAGCCTGCACGGGCGGTGTGGAGGCGGGCGCTGCCGTCGCTGCAACCGAAGTTGCCAGGCCTGACTGAAGCGCGACGACGGAATCGACCGAGGTTCCGGCGGATGTCCACTCAAGCGCCCGCTCGGCACCCACCCGTCTTGCGAGCCGCCGGGTGCCCAACACGATCCCAAACCCTGCGCCGGGAAAGCGCGCCATGGCGTCGGGTGCAAGCACGCGTTGATCGCAGGCGACCCAAAGATCTGCGCCTGCGCCCAAGACACGACCTTGAGCGATGGCCACGGTGCGAACGGGTGCGCGCCACACTGCATCGAGGAGCGTCTCAATCCTGATCAGGCGGTGGAGCAGCTCCGCATCGGTGCTCTGCTCAAGATGGTCCAGATCAAAGCCTGTACAAAAATGTCGGCCAGCGCCAACGAATACGACTGTATGGATCAGCGGGTCGGTGACGCAATGCGTCAAATGGGCGAGGAGCGCCTCGACCAAGCCGCCCGACAGCGCGTTCCCGCGGCTGGGTCGCGCGAGCGTGATCCAACCGATACCGTCGGAGATGGCAAGTGTCGCGTCGTGCGTGGTCATTGGGCGAAGGAAGTAAGCGCAGAAGGTGCGGGGTTCAGGCCGATGCAGCGCGGACGGCGGCCGAGCGGTCCCATAAATTGGGCAGGTGCTCGGAAGAATATCCAGAAATGAAATCCAGAACCTTGCCGGTGTTTGGGTCGACCCGATGGCGGCGAACGGACCCGATATTTCCACCGTAGACATGGATGCTGACCGAGTCGGTATCGGAAAGCGCGTTACGCACCTGATGCCAGTCGCCTACCGTGGGCGAGACCGCTTCTATCATGCCCTGCCGCAGTACATGGTCGGTCGTTGTGGCCCGCACGCGGTCGGGGCCGTCGGGCTCGAATTCGCAACACACCTCCGCACCTTTCAGGACGCCCACCAGCCCCCACACCATGTGGTCATGTACCGGTGTTGATGCCCCCGGCCCCCAAACAAAGCTCACCACCGAAAAGCGCTCGAGCGGATCACAGTAGAGCAGGTATTGTCGGTAGACGCCGGGCTCGGCGTGGGCGTAGGCCTCGGGCAGCCAGTCGGCGCGGGCGAGCAACCTGGCAAGCAGCGGGCGGGCCTGAGCGAGGAGTTCAGGCTCTGAATCCGTCCGACTTACCAGCCGGGTCATGTCGGCGATAAATTCGCGGAGTGGATGAATGGGGTCGAGCGCAGAGGGGGTGTTCGCCGGATTCATGGGCAGCTCCAGTCGGGGCAGTGACCGCGGTGCGGTTCCGGACGAGAATATTAACGGTTCATGTCATCGAATCGCGCCACACGCGTGCAAAGTCGGTTTCCTCTGGCGCGTGGAGTACCGCTGAGCAGAACTGCTCGGCTGGCGTTCGATCGATCGATGATGCGCTGTAGCGCAGAAATTTCTGGACCACCTGCTCAGGCGTGAGGGGACGCTCCGGGTTGCCAGCGAGTGTGTCGACCGACTGCTCGAAGACTGCGCCCTCGCTGGTCTCCACCTGAAGATGGGCTGCCCGCCTCCGATCCTTGCCCCATTCGGGTACGGCCTCGATGTCAACCAATTGCTCCAGCCTTCGCAGCTCGGGGTCGTGCAACCGCTCGTCTCGAAACAGGTCGGGATCCATGGCGCCGAAGCGCAGGCCCGCGGCCACGCCGAGCGAGAGACTGAACTGTGCGGTGATCGGTGCTTGTGGATTTCGGTTGCCAGCGTAGATCGTGGCTTCGGGGTAAATACGCAGTCGCGCGCGGCTAATCGCACTGGTTTTCGCCTTTAGCTGGTCCCGGATGCTGAGGGCCGCCTCGAGGCCGTAGTGCGCGTGCCGCACGCCTGCATGGGGTTTGAAGTAGGACTCGAGGATGAACCACCGGTCGTGAGCTGGGGCGGGGCGGCCGTCGGGATGAGCCCGGTTCCGTGCGTAGTCAATGATTGCCTGTTCGGGCGCGCTGATTCCCGCGGCTGAAGCGAGTGCAGCCTGTAAGCCGAGCGCAGCTGCGTGGGCGGGGTAGGTGTTACGCGCATCATCGCCGGTGCGAATCGGCAGGTAAAGACTTGCGGGCAACTGGCAGGCCACCATCGCCATCGCGTTCCAGCGTTGATCAGGCGAAAGCTCAAGCAGATGACCAACGCCTGCCGCAACGCCGATCGCTGGCCAATTGCCATCCACATGCATGTCCGGAGCAATTCGCAGCCAACCTCCCGCCCTCGCTCCGACCTCGTAGCCCGCCACCAGCGACTCGATCACGCGACCGATGGAAAGACAGCGTGCGACCCCCACCGCGAGCAGGGCTCCGACGAGCGCAAGCGCCGGGCGTCCATGAGCATACGGAAGCCCCTCACACCCTTCGTCCCAGGCACTCGCCATCGCGGCAAGCGACGCGGTTGCATTGGTCGACAGGCCTGGGCCCTTGGGGAAAGTAAAACCGCCAGGGTCGATTCGCCCCAGCGAAGCCTCGAATGCATGGACCTGTGGACTCAATCGGCCCGATAACACGCAACCGACCGTGTCCAGCAGAAGGAGGCGCGCCTTTCCCATCACCCGAGCTCGCTCCGCAGGGGGAGCGGTTGCCCCGCGATGGGTTGCGGCCCTCAGCGCCTCGAGATGGGCGCTGTCAAGCGGGCTCAAGTACGGGGCTTACTTGCGGCGCAGCTTCTCGAGTCGCGAGTTGTTCATCCAGTTCGCAACGATGAAGGCACAGAAGACGATGAAGATGACGACGGCCAGTGACTCGTTCATGCTCGATCTCCAGGGAGGATTTTTGTGGCCGGATGATCGCACTAGACGATCGTGCCAGCGTAATTAACCCTGCGTTTCGGTCGAGCGCCCGGGGTTGGCCCGCCCCAGTTCGGGCGCTGGTTCCCGCCTCAGCAGGGGCGGCAGAAGCGCGAGCGTGACCAGCAACATGACAAGCTCAAGCCCATAGACCGACAGATAACCCGACAAACTGCCACCAAATGAAGCCACCACATCACGCAGGATGCCTCCCATCGCCATCGCCAAGCCCGCTGCGCTTGCTTGTACGGCGCCCCATGCCCCGAGTGCAATACCTTCCTGCCCCGGGACGGCCCGGTTCATGGTGGCAGTGAGCGTACCGTGCCCGAAAAGCCCACCGCCAACGCCGATCAAAAGAATGCCGGTACTGAAGAGCGCAGGCGACTCCCACGGCGCAGCGAGCATCACGCACACGAACGCAGGGAGTCCGACGAACGCCCCCAGGCCGGCGATCTTCATGGGGTCGGCGCCCCGACTGAGAACGCGCGAAGCGTAGCCAAAGCCCAGAAGCCCGCCGAGCGCGAGCGTGGCGGTGAGACTGGTAGTGGCTGACACACTGAGTCCGAGTATTTCGCCGCCGTAGGG
Source organism: Betaproteobacteria bacterium (assembly GCA_018969885.1). Next base: position 10,883 of record JAGWXN010000056.1, read on the forward strand.
TTCGATCAGGACGTCTTCCATTGCGAAGGCCATGGTTCCGAGACCGATCAGCCACAGCCTTCGAAGGGCATGGTCCCCACGCCTGAAGAGTTGCCACGCCTCTCCGAAGCTGGGGTCGGGCACGTCAGTGCGCGGCTTGCGATCACGACTTCGAGCTTCCTGCTTCCACATGGCGATGGTGTTGAGGATCAGCGTCAGCACCGCCGTACCCTGAATCACCTGGATCAATCGACCAGGGGAGTAGGTGGAGAGTAATTCGCCGAATACAAAGGCGCTGACCAGCATGCCGACCAGAAGCATGACGTACATGAGGCCCACCACCCTGGGGTGGGATTCGACCGGCGCCTGGTCGGTGGCGAGCGCGAGCCCAACCGTTTGGGTGGTGTGAATACCGGCGCCCACCAGAAGGAAGGCGAACCCCGCAGCAAGGTGCCCGACCCAGGCCGGCGCGCTGGCGGAGGCACCCGCGCCAGCCAATACCAGCAGGGCAAACGGCATGATCGCGAACCCGCCGAACTGCAGCAGTGTTCCCATCCAGAGATAAGGCACCCGGCGCCAGCCGAGTTCGGATCGGTGGTGATCGGAGCGGAATCCGATGAGGGCTCGGAATGGCGCAGCGAGGAGCGGCAGCGCAAACATCACCGATACCAGTCCGGCAGGAACACCCATCTCGACGATCATGACGCGATTGAGGGTGCCAATCAGCATGACCAGTGCCATGCCAACCGAGATCTGAAAAAGCGAGAGGCGGAGTAGCCGGGGTAGGGGTAGATCGGGTGAGGCTGCGTCGGCAAACGGCAGAAAACGGGTTCCCAGCGTGGCCAGATAGGAGGCCCGGCGTGAGGAAGAGTCTCTGCTCATTAAGACAAGCGGGCCGGAACCCGAAGGCTCCGGCCCGGGCAGGTCATGGACCTACGACTTGGCAGGAGCCGTCGCGGCAGGCTTGGCCTTGCCGTTCAGGAAATCCTTCACCCAGGTCGTGTTCGTCGTGATCGCGAGATGCACGCAGAACGAGCCGATTGCGACAGCGGAGAGGAAGATCGGGATGCCCACGGAGGGCTTCACGACGCACCACATTTTTCCGTAGATCATGAGGCTCTCCTTTTACTTGAGCCAGGGCGAATAGAGGTAAGCCAGCAGGTGAGCCAGGGCCGCAATCATCCCGAAGATCTGCGTTCCCTGAATCAGGTGCCTGTGGATTTCCTCCGACTCGGCCTCGGTCAAGCCCGTCGGCCAGACTTTGTCTTTGTCAGACATGTGTTGCTCCTTGCAAGGTACAGCTCTGTGCACTGCTGAACCCGCACCGAAGTGCGGAGCCTTGTTGCAACAGGTCAGTCCATACTTCTGGACTAACCTTCTGTCATTGTAACTTGACATAGACAAATGTCAACAAAAATTGACCCATTGCGGTGCGGGGTGTCGCACAGCGGAACAACAACAAGGAAAATGCGGCCCGCCGGGAGCCGCTGGGGTCACTGTTTGCCGATGCGGCGAACGACGTCACCCATGACGCGGGCGTCGTCGCGCACAAAGCTGGCAAAGCCCGCGCTGTCGAGAAACTGGATGGGGGTGCCTGCGCCGCTGATCGCTTTAACGACGCGTTCGTCGGTGGCGGCGCGCGCGGCCGCATCGCGCAAGCGCGCGGTGACAGCCTCGGGCAAGCCGGCTGGCGCGAACAGCCCGGACCATTGCGAGAAGCGAACCTTCATTCCGGCCTGTTCGAGGCTGGGAATCTCTGGGAGCGAAGCAAGCTGCCCCTCGCCCCAATGCGCAAGCGCCCTCAGTCGACCCGCCTTGACATGCTGCACGATGGTGGCGGGTCCCGTAGCCAGGGCATCGACCTGGGCGCCGATCAGGCCAACGATCGCAGGCCCCGCGCCGGTGTAAGGAACATGGAGCATGAAGGTGCCTGTGGCTTGCTTGAGCATCTCCATCGGAACATGCATGGTGCCGTAGTTACCCGATGAGCCGAAGGTGATGGCACCGGGTCGCTTACGGGCGTCGGCGATGAAATCATCGAGCGTACGCCACGGGCTATCGGCTCGAACCACCAGTACGGTGGGGTCAGCAGTAAAGCGGGCAATCGGGGTGAGCTGATCGAGGGTGAACATGGGCGAGCGCTCCAGGACACGATCGGCTTCGGGAAGGATCGTGACCGAGGAGAGCGCCATCATCACCGTGTAGCCGTCGGGCTTTGCGCGCGCGACCTGCGCCATGCCAACCCCACCGCCAGCGCCGGCTCGGTTCTCGACGACCACTGGCTGACCCAGGATGCGCGATAAAGCGTCGGCGACAGGTCGGCCAACCGTGTCGGCGACACCGCCCGGCGGGAACGGGATGATCATGGTGACGGCGCGCGTGGGCCAGGCGTCTTGCGCAAACCCGGCGGCAGGGAGCGCGGCAATGAGGGCGAGCAGGGCGCGGCGTGTGACGTCGAGGGTCATGTCGAAGGCCTCCGTGTCATGGGGCGAAAAGAGGGGGAAACGCTGAGCGCTAAGGCGTGCCAGAGCCGCTCAGAACTGAGGAATGCCTCGGCCGGTCACAATCTTTCGAAAGCTGTCGATGTCGCGCTGCACGCGGCCACTGAACTCCTCGGGAGACGAGGGCCCCGGACGCCCGCCCAGATCTTCCAGACGCTTTACGATGTCGGGATCGGCCAGCGCTTCGCGAATGGCGCGGTTGATTCGGTCAACGACAGGCTGTGGCGTCTTGGGGGTGGTGACAATGCCCAGCCATGATTCGTATTCCAAGCCGGGGATGGTCTCCGAGGCCGCCGGGACTCCGGGCACGAGGGACTTGCCTTCGGTCGAGGTGACGGCGAGCGCGCGAACCTTGCCGCTCCGAATGAGCGGTAGTGCGGCGGTGGCGGTCTCGACCATCAGGTCGACCCGTCCGGCCGCTACATCTGCGAACGCAGC
>JAGWXN010000057.1 GCA_018969885.1 Betaproteobacteria bacterium
GCCGGCTTTCCAGATCATCCGCACCGTGGGTTTGAAACCGTCACCTACATGCTCACCGGCTGCATGCGGCATCGTGACAGCGTGGGGAACGAGGGACTGATCAATTCAGGCGGTGTGCAGTGGATGACCGCGGGGCGCGGCATCATTCACTCTGAAATGCCTGAACAGCAGGACGGCCTCATGGAGGGCTTTCAGCTTTGGGTGAACCTGCCTTCGAATCTGAAGATGACCCAACCCGGCTGGCGCGACATCCCCGGTGGGCAGGTGCCAGAGTTCGTCAGCGCGGGGGGCGTTCGCGTGCGCGTCGTGGCCGGTCATGCCCATGGCGTGGCGGGCGCGGTCCCGGAGGGCACGGTCGATCCGGTGTTTCTTGATCTGCATTTTGATTCGCCGGGATCGATCGATATTGAACTGCCGGCGGGGCATAACGGGCTTGTCTACGTGTATCGCGGCGCGTTGTCGGTGGGTGGCAGCCCGGTGCCACACCAACGCATGGCTGTGCTGGAAACCCGCCCCGATGCCGATGGTGTGCGCTTCATCGCCGAGTCGCCGTCACGTGCGGTGCTGATTGCCGGCCGGCCGCTCAATGAACCCATTGCTCAGTATGGCCCGTTCGTGATGAATACCCGCGATGAGTTGATGCAGGCCGTGCGCGACTACCAGAGCGGAAACTTTGCTTGAGGCGCTGGGCCTTGCCGGGGACGCTGCGCAGGCGCGTGTGCGCCCTACCTGAAGTTCCTACTGCGGCTTTCGAGCGCGCCCAGTAGCGCCGTGTGATCGATGATGCGTGCGGCCACCAGATGCGTGACCGTGCCACCACCGTGTTCCTGGCGCTGCCAGTAACCGTAGACGCTCATGAGTTGGGCGCCAAGCAATGCCGCGCGGAAGCGTTCGAATACCGCAGGCCACACGATGACGTTAACCGTGCCGGTGTCGTCTTCGAGGGTGACGAATAGCGTGCCGCGCGCGGTTTCCGGGCGCTGGCGGTGGGTGACCAGCCCGCTTGCGCGCGCAATACGGCCGTCGGGGTAGCCCGCGAGCGCCGAGGCTGGTTCGATGCGCAGGCGGTCGAGTTGCGCGCGCAGCAGTGCCAGCGGGTGACGCCCCATGGGGATGCCGAGTGAGCGGTAATCGGCGATGGTGTCCTCGCCTTCGGAGGGGGTGGCGAGCGTGACGGGGGCTTCGTCAATGCGGGTTTGATCCAGAAACCCCCCGGTCAGTCGGCCCGCTGCAGCGGCCCAGTAGGCCTGACGACGATGGCCCGCGAGCGCCAGCAGTGCTCCAGAATCGGCGAGCGCACGCAGTGCGGTTGCGTCCAGCTGGGCGCATTGAGCGAGATCGTCAACATCATCGAACGCGAAGCCCCCGCTGCGAGCGGGATCTTGTAGCCGTTGATCTCGCGCGGCCAGGATGCGCTCTGTCGCAGCCGCCGAGAGGCTTCGCACCTGCGCAAGCCCTAGGCGCACGGCGGGCTGTGAATTGGGTTCGTCAAACTCTTCGAGCGTGCACTGTGCCTGGCTCACCAGCACATCCACCGGACGCACCTCGATGCCGTGCGCGCGCGCATCGCGCACCAGCTGCGCGGGCGCATAAAACCCCAGCGGCTGGCTGTTGAGCATGGCGGCGAGAAACGCTGCCGGTTCATGGCGTTTGATCCAGCAGCTGACGTAGACCAGCAGCGCAAAGCTCGCCGCGTGGCTTTCGGGAAAGCCGTATTCGCCGAAGCCCTCGATCTGGCTGAAGATGCGCTGCGCGAATTCAGGCGCGTAGCCGCGTGCGAGCATGCCTTCGACCACGCGCTGCTGAAAGGCGTCGAGCCCGCCCTTGCGACGCCAGGCGGCCATGGCGCGGCGCAGCTGGTCGGCTTCGCCTGCGCTGAAACCCGCGGCCAGCATGGCGATCTGCATCACCTGCTCTTGAAAAATGGGTACGCCCAGCGTGCGTTCGAGCGCCGGCCGGATTTCGTCACGGGGATAGTCGACCGGCTCCAGCCCCTGGCGACGACGCAGATAGGGGTGCACCATGCCGCCCTGAATGGGACCGGGCCGTACGATGGCCACCTCGATCACCAGATCGTAGAAACAGCGCGGCTGCAGCCGGGGCAGCATGCTCATTTGCGCGCGCGATTCGATCTGAAACACACCCACCGTATCGGCGCGGCTGATCATTTCGTAGGTGGCGGGGTCTTCGGAGGGGATGTCCTGGATGCGGAAGGGCACGATGGGAGGCGCACCGGCCAACCGGTGGTTACCGCGCCGCCACGGGTCGCGCCGGAAGGTGATCAGATCGAGCGCGCGGCGGATGGCGCTCAGCATGCCGAGCGCGAGCACATCAACCTTCAACAGCCCCAGCGCATCGAGATCGTCTTTGTCCCACTCGATGACGGTACGCTCGGCCATGGCCGCGTTTTCGACCGGAACCAGACGCGTGAGCCGATCGCGCGCGATGACGAAGCCGCCGGTGTGCTGTGACAGATGGCGGGGGAAATTCTGTAGCGTTCGTACGAGCTCGAGCCAGCGTGTAACGACAGGCGAATCGGGATTGAGCCCGGCTTCGGTGAGCCGCTCACGGTCGGGTGCGCCACGCCACGACGACAGCGTGCCCGCGAGGCGCTCGATGCAAGTTGCGTCGATGGCAAGCGCCTTACCCACATCGCGCAGCGCTGAGCGGGTGCGGTAGCGGATGACCGTGGCAGCGAGCGCTGCGCGATGGCGGCCGTATTTCCGGTACAGGTACTGGATGACCTCTTCGCGGCGTTGGTGTTCGAAGTCGACGTCGATATCAGGCGGTTCGTTGCGCTCGCGGCTGATGAAGCGCTCGAACAGCACGCTCAGGCGAGCGGGATCGACCTCGGTGATGCCGAGCGCATAGCAGACGGCCGAGTTGGCAGCCGACCCCCGGCCCTGACAAAGAATGTTGCGGCTGCGGGCGAAGTGAACGATGTCGGCCACGGTGAGGAAATAGGGCTCATAGCGCAGTTCGCTGATCAGCGTGAGTTCGTGTTCGATCTGCTCGCGCACCGTGGCGGGGATGCCTGCCGGATAGCGGCCTGGCAGACCCCGGTCGACCAGTTCGCGCAGCCAGCTGGCGGGCGTGTGTCCGGGCGGCACGATTTCATCGGGGTATTCATAGCGCAGTTCGTCAAGCGAGAAACGGCTGCAGGCAGCGATCTCGAGTGTTTCCTCGAGAAGTTCGGCTGGATAGAGGCTGGCGAGCCGCAGGCGGCTGCGCAGATGCTGCTCGGCGTTGGGGGCGAGCGCGTGCCCGCAGCGTGCGACGGGCTGCCCCAGCCGGATGGCGGTGAGCGTGTCGTGAAGGGGTTTGCGCGAGCGGCGATGCATGTGCACATCGCCCGCAGCAGCCAGCGGCAGACCGCTTGCGCGACCCAATGCGCGCAGCTGTTCGAGCCGGGTGCTGTCGTGGCCGTAGGCGAGCAGTTCGACCGCCAGCCACGCCCGGTTGGTAAAGCGCTCACGGAGCCAGGGGGCGAGCGCAGCCAACCCAGGCTGAGCCGGGATTGGACCTTGCGCAGGCACGAGCAGCGCCGTGCAGCCGGGCACGCCGTCGTCGAGATCGGCGGGCAGCAGCTGATAGTGCCCCTTGGGCGCACGCGCGCGCGCCGCGCTGATCAGTTCGCTCAGCCGCCCGTAGCCCTCGCGGTGGCGCGCAAGCAGCACCAGTCTCGGGGCGGGGCTGTGGGCCCCGGGCGTGCCCGGGGCGTGAAAGGCGCTGCCAGTGTGGGTGGGATCGATACAGCTGTGCAGCGAAAATTCGGCGCCGATCAGGAGCGGGAAATTGTGCGTGCGTGCCTGCAGATGGGCTCGCACCACGCCCGCGAGCGAACATTCATCGGTGAGGGCGAGTGCCGCATAGCCGAGTTCGCGGGCGCGATCGACCAGTTCCTCGGGGTGTGAGGCGCCCCGCAGGAAGGAGAAATTGCTGATGCAGTGAAGCTCGGCGTAGGCGGGTAACATGACCCACCAATAATACTGTATAAAAAAACAGTCATAACATTTTGCTGTCGGGTGACGTTTCGTCTGCTACGAGCCTCGGGTGATGCGGGGGCCCCGCTATACTCCCGATGAGGCAACCGATTGTTCAGAGAGCAACCATGCAAAGCAGTTTCACCAACCGGTTCACCTGGCTGATGTCGTGTCTGTTGACGGTCGCGTTTGCGATCGCGGCCGGTCCGGTTGTCGCCCAGGTGGTGTCGGTCAAAGACCCTTGGGTGCGCAGCACCGTGCCGCGCCAGAAGGCCACCGCCGCCTACATGGAAATCACCGCCGGGCGTGCCTCGCGTCTGCTCGAGGCCAGTTCGCCAGTGGCCGGGGTGGTTGAGATCCATGAAATGCGCATGGACAAAGACGTGATGCGCATGCGGGCCATTCCTGCGCTCGAACTGCCCGCGGGCCAGCCGGTCGCCCTCGAGCCGGGGGGGTATCACGTCATGCTGATGGACCTGAAAGTGCAGATCAAGGACGGCGATAAGGTGCCCATCTCGCTGGTGGTCGAATTAAGAAACGGCAGCCGCGAAACCGCCCAGATCACCGCGGTGGCGCGCTCGCCCCAGCCCGCGTCAACGCAGGGTGGCGGGCACGGCAAGTCGCACTCGCACTGAGGAGAGCGCCCATGGCTCATGCCACTTCGCTCGTCAATGTCATGCATCAGCATCGGCTCGCCGAACCCACTGCCTACGAAAATCTGTTGGGCGATGCCATTGAACGCGCGTTCGCCGCGGGTATCCACGACCTCGACGGCATCGTGCGCATGCTGAACGACACGGGTCCGGCTGGCCCCGATGGCGAGCCCTGGACCGCGGCGCGCCTGGAAGCCGAACTCGCGCGCTTGGGCGCCTGATCCCTGCGGCGTCTGCGGTCTGGCCGCCTGAACGACAGTCACGGAGTCGAATGATGAACGCACCCACCCCTGTGTATCAGGATGCGGTCGAACGCATCCTGTCGCGTGGTCTCACCAACTACTGGTTCCCGATCTGTCCGTCGTCGTGGGTGCGCGATCGGCCGATCTCGTTGCGACGCCTGGGGCGAAAGCTGGTGCTCTGGCGCGATGCCGCTGGTGTGGTGAGGGTGCTCGAGGATCACTGCCCGCATCGCGGCGCCGCGCTCTCCATGGGTGTGGTGCTGGGTGACCGCATTGCCTGCGCCTACCACGGCGTGCAGGTTCGCTGCGACGGCACGGTCGCCCGCGTGCCTGGGAGTCCCGGTTGCAAGCTCGAAGGCTCGCGCGCCACCCGCATGTATGCCGCTCGCGAGGCGCAGGGTGCGGTCTTTGTCTATAACGCGGTCGATCCGCACTGCGATGAGCCGCCGCCGCTCGTACTGCCTGAACAGCTCACTTCGCCCGACTGGTCGTCTTTTCTCTGCTATGTGGAGTGGGGCTGCGATTACCGCTATGTCATGGAAAACGTGATCGATCCCATGCACGGCGCCTACCTGCATCGTCAATCTCACAGTATGGCAGAGGGCGATTTTTCAGCCGACTTTCAGATTCGTGACACGGACACCGGTTTCGTGTTTGAAAAGAAGGGCCAGCGCAATGTCAATTTCGACTGGACCGAATGGATCGATACCGGCATTCACATGATGCGGCTGGAGATCCCCTATCCGAAAACCGGCGGGCCGGGTGGCAACTTCACCATCATCGGCGGCTATGTTCCGATCAGCCCGCAGGCGGCGGGCATTTTCTTCTGGCGGTGTCGCAAGGTCGAGGGCTGGCAGCGTAGTGCCTGGCGATTTCTCTACCGCAATCGTCTCGAGGGTCGGCATTTCCACGTCCTCGAGCAGGATCGCCTCGCGATGGAAAACATGGAGCCCGACGCGAACCAGCGCGAGCACCTCTATCAACACGATCTCGGCATTGTCCGGCTGCGTCGGACGCTGCGCGGGCTCGCGCAGAAGCAGCTCGACGCGGAAACCTCGGGTATCTCAGCATGATTCGTACTTTCGTCCATACGCTGCGTCATGAAGCCACCGATGTGATCGGCATCGAACTGCGCGCGCCCGATGGCGCCGAGTTGCCCGCCTTCACCGCGGGCGCACACGTTGATCTGCATTTGCCTGGCGGACTCATCCGCAGTTATTCGCTGGTCAACGATTGCCGCGAGCGTCATCGCTATGTGCTGGCGGTGCTGCGCGAACGGCAGAGCCGGGGGGGCTCCCGCGCGGTACATGAACAATTTCGCATCGGCATGCCGCTCGAGCTTGGCGAGCCGCGCAACCAGTTCCCCCTTCACGAGGCGGCTGCGCACACGGTGCTGGTGGCTGGGGGTATCGGCGTCACGCCGCTTTTATCGATGGCGCGGCGGTTGAAGGCGCTGGGCGGGTCGTTCGAATTCATCTATTGCGCGCGTTCGCGCAGCGCCGCGGCGTTTTCCGATGAGATTGCTGCGCTTGGCGTTCCGGTGCACTGGCACTTTGATGACGTCGCCGGTGGCCCCCCCGACCTGAGCGAACTGCTCCGAGCACGGCCCGGTGCGGGCAGCGCCACCACGCACTACTACGCGTGCGGGCCCGCCGCCATGCTCGATGCTTTCCTCGCCAGCTGCTCGGCGCTTGGTTACGGCAATGCCCACATCGAACGGTTTACAGCGGCCGCGCCTGTGGAGGAGGTGGGTTCGCAACAGGGCTTTACGGTTGAGCTGCGCCGATCGGCGCAGCGCTTTTCGGTCGCACCCGGCCAGTCCATCCTCGATGTCCTGCTCGACGCTGGTGTGTCGGTAAGCTTCAGTTGCCAGGACGGTTTTTGCGGTAGCTGCGAAACCCGTGTGCTCGAGGGCACGCCTGAGCATCGCGACTCGGTGCTCACCGAGGGTGAGCGCGCCGAAAACAAGGTGATGATGATCTGCGTATCGGGCTGTCGCGGTGAGGGTCTGGTGCTCGATCTTTGAGCCGCCTGTTCGCTCGTGTGGTGATAGGGCGGTTCAGTCGGCCCGGATTCCGCGCGCGGTGATCACCTTTTCCCAGGTGGCCGTCTCGGCGCGAATGTGCGCGGCAAATGCGGCGGGCGTCATCGGGCTCGCGGTCATCGCCTGAGCGCTGAGCTGCCGGGTCACGACCTCGGTTGCGAGGGCGGTGGCAGCGTCCCTCGCGAGTTGGGCCACGATATCAGGCGGGGTGCCCGCTGGCGCCATCAGCCCATACCAGGAGCTCACCACCACACCGTCCACCCCCAGCTCCGCCAGCGTTGGAATATCGGGGGCAACCGGGCTTCGCGTGCTGTCGGTAATCGCCAGTGCCACCAGGCGTCCGGCGCGAACCTGGGGTAGCGCAGCCGGCAGGTTGCTGAACATGAGCGGCACCACCCCTGCGATCACATCATTGATTGCCGGCCCCGTTCCCTTGTAGGGCACATGCTGCAGGTCGAGTCCGAGTTGCTGGCGAAACAGTTCGCCCGCCAGATGGAGGCCACTGCCAATACCGGGCGACGCATAGGCAAACCGCTTGGGGTCGGCGCGCACCGCGGCAATCAGCGCGGCGAGCGTGGTGGTGTCGGCCGAGGGATGGGCCACGAGCACATTGGGTGCCTTGGCGAGCATGGTGACAGGAGCAAAGTCGCGCTCGATCCGGAACGGGAAATTCGCCATCAGCGTTGGGTTGATGGTGAGGTTGCCAGCCGGGATCACCAGCAAGGTGTGCCCGCTCGGCCGCGCTCGCCGAACCCTGTCCATGCCGGGATTGCCTGCGCCTCCGGGCACATTTTCAACGACTGCAGCTTGCCCGTAGCGCTTATGCAGGCTCTCAGCGAGCAAGCGCGACAGCACGTCAACCGGGCCGCCTGGTGGGAACGGCGCCACGATGGTGAAACGTTCCTGTGCCAGCTGCCGAGCAGCCGCGTTGGATTCATCGGCCTGGGCGACGCTGGCCAGGCACCCGGCCACGGTGAGGGTGAGGGTGAGGAATCGTGACAGCATGGAGAGCGGGTTGCGCATCAATGGGCTCAGATGGCCAGAGCCCCGGTTCGGTTGGCGAGAAAACGCATGGCCGACAGCACGGTCAGTGCCGAGGTCCGTGGGTTATCAGGAAGCGGTCGGCCGCGCATGGTGAGGGACATCTCGCCAAACGCGCCGCGGATCATCACCTCATGAATGTTGTCCTGGATGCCCGGATCGGCAATCAGCCGGACGCGCGTGGCATCGAGCCCGAGTCCAGCGAGGGAAATGGTGGCGGCCACGTTGGCGTTTTTTGGGTAAAGCCGTGCTGCCTCGCGTGCGGTTGCCTCGAGAAACACAGCGGGCTCGCTTAGCGCATCCAGGTCGAGCAGCCGCTCGGCGGGTGAGCCGCGCCAGCCCGAAGGGGGCTTTCTTCCGGTGTAGACCACTTCGTCGAGACCCGCGAACCGGGCGGCGGCGATTGCATCGATGCCACCGATCGCGCCTGCGAGCAGATGGAGTCGTGCGCCGCCGCGCGCGGCCGCATCGGCGAGCCGTTCGGCAAGACCGTCTTCATGAAGTGCTCCGATCGAAAGCACCGCGCATTCGGTGCCGCGTGCAAGTGCAGGCTCGACATGGTCAAAGAGCGCGGAGTGACCCGCACACTCGATCAGCAGCCTGCAATGCTCGGGGACCTCGCTCTGCACCGCCACAGAGGGCCCGAGGGCACTGCGCACGGCCGCGACCCGCTCGCGACGAACGACGACGCAGTCCAGTCGCGCGTGCGGGACGGCCGCGAGGCGAGCGTGGAGTGCTTGGGCGATGGCTCCCCAGCCGATCAGGGTGAACGGCGTGCTGCTCGGCACGGCGGCTGAATGGGATGTCACGGTGAGCCTCCAGCCGCTGAATGCGTCAGGCGCGTAGCGATCTCTGCCGCCGCTTCTTGCACCTGTTCGGCAAGCGTTTGCGCCCGTGCGGCATCGATTCGCTGCGCCGGTACGGTGACGCTTACCACCGCGTTGACGTGTCCGCGCCCGGTCACCACCGGCGCGGCGATGGTGGAGATGCCGGTTTCGAAGCCCCCTTCGCTGATGGCCCATCCGCGTTTGCGGTCAGCCGCGATCAGCCGCGTAAGCTCGGAGAGCGTCCTCGGGGTGTGTTCGGTGAACCGCTGTAACGTGCTTTCGGGATATAGACGCTCAAGTTCGGGTGTGCCGAGATCGGACAGCAGCAAACGCCCCAGGACTGTGGCGTGCGCCGGCAGGCGAGCCCCGACCTGTACCGACTGAAAGAGCGCACTTTCGCCGGGTGCTTTGGCGACAAACACCACCTCTCGGCCATCTCGCACCACCAGGTGCGCGGAGCAGCGCGTTCGATCGCGCAGGCGCGCAATCACCGGGTGACCGATTTCAGTGAGCTCCATGGAAGCGAGCACCTCAAAGCCCAGGCGCAGCACGCCTAGCCCAAGCCGGTAGGAGGCGCTGTCGTCCACCCGCTCGACGTAGCCTGCGCGTTCGAGCGTGTGCAGCATCCGGAAGACCGATGCGCGCGGCAGGTCCATGTCCCGCGCAAGCTCGGCACCGGTCAGCTGCGGCGTGCGGCGGCTAAAGCGCGAGAGCAGCTCAAGGCCGCGCGCGAGTGCGGGCACGTGGTAGCGATCAGGCTCGGATCCTGACTCGCCGGGGGCGGTGAGCGGCACTGCCTCGGCGCGTTGCGGTGTTGATCGGCTCATGGCTCGCCGAGGCCCAGGAGGGCGTTCACCCTTTGCGGCGCTTCGAGCGGACAGCCGTGGCCAACCTGTCCGAGATCGGTCCAGGCCTGGCCAGCGCGGGTCGCGATATCCCGGCAGCCGTCAGGTGGCGTGATCCGGTCGGCTTGACCGCTTGCGACTACCAGAGGCCCGCGCCAGGTGGCGAGATCGGCGTCGATATCGCCCTGGGCCAGCATTTCGGTGGCCTGGGTATAGCCCGCCGGATCGATGCGCGCCATGATGCCGCGGACATAGCCGATCAGATCGGGGTGAGCCTGCGGCGACAGCATTGCCGAGGCGCGGCGTTCGGCGAGACCGGCTGGACCATGCAGGCGGAGCGCCTCGAGGCGGTCGCTGCGACGGCGTTCGCGCTCGGCGGCATCGGCGCGTCCATAGCCGCGGGCCGGGGCAAACAGCACCAGCCGGCTGATTCGTTGGGGTTGCAGGCGAGCCGCTGCTGAGGCAATCAGGCAGCCCATGGATTGACCAGCAAGGGTGATGGGATGGTTGACGCCCAGCGCATCGAGCCACTGCCAGAGTCGCGTCGCGTAGTCGGCGGCCGTGGGGCATTCGGCCGCCAGCCGCGTGCTGTGCCCATAGCCGGGCGCATTCCAGGCGAGTACCCGTGGGCGAGGCGATCCCGCCAGGCGGTTGGCGGCTTCGAGTTGCTCGAGCCAGCTCGCGCCCGCCGAACCGATGCCATGCAGCAGCACGTGGGAGACCGGCTGATCGGACGCGCCGGCCTGTAGCGCTTCCACTCGGGCGCCGTCGCCGCAAGCGGTCGAGATGACAGACAGGGCGGAGACCGAAGCGTTGAGTTCGTTGAGCGTGCGCATGGCTTTAAGAGAGTAGGGTTCTGGAGTTCAGTGCATCGCAAAGCCGCCGTTCACCGCAAGCAGTTGCCCGGTGACGAAAGCGCTCGCAGCCGACAGCAGAAAGAGCACGCTGCCGGTGACATCGTGGGGCATCTGTTCGCGCGGAATGGCACGGCCGTTCAGGTAATGATCGTGGCGGGCGCGGGGCACGTATTCGGTGGCTTCCACCAGGGTGAGACCGGGCGCGATCGCATTGACAGTGATGTGGTCGGGGCCCAGTTCGCGGGCCATCGAACGCGTCATGGCAATGATTGCGCCTTTGCTTGCCACATAGGCCATCAGGCGCGGCGCGCCCCAGAGCGCGGTGTCGGATGCGATGTTCACGATTCGGCCGCTTCCTGAGGCTTTGAGAGCGGCGCGCGCTGCGCACGCTGCCAGCCACGGACCGCGAACATTGACAGCCATCACGTTGTCCCAGGTGTCGAGATCGATCTGGTCGAGATCACGGCCGCCGGAGTTCGTGACGGCCGCGTTGTTGAGCAGGCCATCGAGCCCGCCCATGTGCGAGGTGGCGGCGTGGAGCGCGGTGCGAACCGAGTCCGGGTCGCTCATGTCCAGGTCGACGAACATGGCCTGGCTGCCCAATTCGGCGGCGAGTGCATGCCCCCGGTCGGTGAGGACATCGCCGAAGGTCACCTGTGCGCCCGCGGCGCAGAGCGCGCGTACGAAGGCTTCGCCCAGACCGCGCGCGCCGCCAGTGACGAAAATTCGCCTGCCGTCGAGACGGATCACGGGGGCATCGGCAGGGCCAGGCTGAAGAGGCGAAAGGTCAGTGCTCATGGCGGAGAGATGGGAAAGGAACAGGCGGGCGCATCAGCGAGGTGGTGAGTCAGCGCTTGGCAGGTAGTGGAGCACGCGCCGTTCAGCGAGCACGACCGCGTAGTAGGCAAGGATACCGATCACAGTCAACGCGCCGATCACCACGAATACACCTGCGGTGTTGCCCTGACCTTCGAAGAACACCAGCATGTAGCCCAGGCCCAGATTGCCGCCCACCAGTTCGCCCACCACCACACCGATGACCGCGAGCGTGCTCGCGATGCGCAGGCCCGAAAACAGCGCGGGCAGCGTGGTGGGGTATTCGACCATTCGGAAAATTTGCCACCGCGTGGCCGAGAACGAGCGCGCGAGGTTCGTGAGGTCGACGTCGGTGTTGCGCATTGCGGTGAGCACGTTGATCAGCACCGGAAAGAACACGATCAGGATCGCCACCAGAATTTTTGGATAGATTGTGTAGCCCAGCCACATGACGAAAAGCGGTGCAAAGGCCACCTTGGGCGCGATCTGTAACGCGAGCAGGTAGGGCGACAGCACGGCCTCCACTCGCGGCGACGCACCGAGGCTAAAGCCGATCAGCGCGCCAAGGAGTGACCCGAGCGCAAAGCCGATCATGACCTCAGCGGCGGTGATGCCCGCATGGCGCAGCAGCCGCTCGGCCTCCCAGATTCGTACGGCCTCGCTACAGACCTTGGAAAATGGCGGCAGCACGAAAGCGGGCACACCCGCGAGCCCCGGGCCCCATTCCCAGGCCGCCAGAAACACCACCAGAACGGTGAGACTCCAAAAACCGGTGATTAGGCGTTCGCGTGGCATGGTGGCGGGGGTCAGTGCAATTCGGCGCCGGCGTCGAGCTTCAAAAGGCTCATCAGCTCGTTCACATAGTGGGTGAGCCCAGGGTGCTTACGCCTGGCCATTGGGTGATTTCGGTCGGGGAGATCAACCCGGATCTGCGCTGCGATGGTGCCGGGACGCTCGCTCATCACGAGGATACGGTCGGACAGGGCCACCGCCTCCGACAGGTCGTGGGTGATGAACAGCACCGTCTTCCGCTGCTCGGCCACGGTCCGCGCGAGATCCTGCTGGAGCACCATCTTGGTTTGCGCATCGAGTGCCGAAAACGGCTCATCCATCAGTAGGACAAGAGGATCGACGGCCAGCGTTCGTGCGAGCGCCGCACGCTGACGCATGCCACCCGAGAGCTGATGGGGATAGTGCTCGCCAAAGCCCTCCAGCCGGCACTGGCGCAGGAGCTGTGCGGAGATTTCGCGGCGGCGTGGCGCCGCCACCCTCCGCAGCTCGAGCCCGAACTCGATATTGCGGGCGATCGTGCGCCAGGGCATCAACAGATCTTTCTGCAGCATGAAGGCGACGTGCGGATTCGGACCGCTGACCAGAGTACCCGCCACCCGCACAGTGCCCGCGCTAGGCGGGGCGAGCCCTGCGCCGAGGTTAAGCAGGGTGCTTTTGCCACAGCCCGAAGGACCGATCAGCGACACCACTTCACCCTCTGCAACATCGAACGTGACCTGGGTGGCGGCGAGCAGTTCAGTGCCAGAACCCTTCACTCGGAAACGCTTGTCGACGCCGATGAACTCGATTGCCGGTGGGACGGGGGAAGCCATGTGACGCGGTGCAGCCAATAGGGTGTGGTCGGGTGATGGTGGTTTTACAAATGAAACTTTAGTTCATACGCGAACCAAAAGCGAGCGTTTTCGGTGACGGGCCCGGACACGGAGCGGCGATTCGCTCGCGGGTTGCACCGCCCGACGTTCGGTCAGATCGTGCCGTCGTGCGCGTACCGGTCTGCCGCTTGATGACGGTCAAGACCGGCAGCGTGGGCCCTGCCTATCATCACCCGAGCCGAATTCAAACATGATTGCCTGGGGGCGGTACATGGCATTGAGCGAACATCAGATTGCCGATCTGCGCGCGCGAATGATCGCGCGCTCACGGCTGCTTGAAGGAGAAATTGCGGCGAAATTGCGTGAATCCACTGAAGACGCCGATATGCTGGGCCGCGTGGGTGACAACGCCGATCTGGCCTGGGTCGAGACCGAAAGCGGGTTGGATCTGAGCGAGGCGCAGCGCGATATCGAAGAATGGCGCGGGCTGCGCGACGCCCTGCGGCGTATGGAGCAGGGTAGCTACGGTGTTTGCATGGATTGCGGGGCCGATGTGCCCGTGGAACGATTGCGGTCACAGCCGCTTGCGCTGCGCTGCATTGATTGCCAGTCGCACAACGAGCGGTTGGGTCAAGCGCGACGGGCAAGGGGTCAGTAGGGCTAGGGCGAGCCAAAGCGCTAGGGCTAGCGAAAGCGGCAGGGCTAGCCAAAGCGGCCATGCAGATACCAGGCGCCGCAGGCACTGAGGCGCTCGCGGAAGATCCATACCAGGCGGTGTGAGGTGTCTTCCGCGATGAAATAGTCGCGTAGCACCAGTTTGTCGTCCCACCATCCCGATTCAATG
>JAGWXN010000058.1 GCA_018969885.1 Betaproteobacteria bacterium
AGGTGCGTATCCATGGTGACGACCACGATGCGAAGCATCGGGCCGTTTGCACCGTTACCGCTCCGAGTACGGATGCGCTCAGCGGCCATAGTGCGCCTTTGCTTCGTAGAGCGTATCGCGGGTAATGAGCGCCACGCCGCGCTCGGCGGCAAAGCGTTCGGTATTGCGGCGCGCCTTACCGCGTACAAAAAACGGGATCTTGCCGAGTTCGCGTTCGGCCTCGGGTGCCCATTGCGGTGAGCCGGGCGTCGCCTTTACGGTGGCCGTGGCAGGCGGGGTGTCCTCCAAAGCAAGCGAAGAAGCGCCCGGTTCTCTTGCTTCGAATGCCACCTGGGGTGCGCTGCCAACCACGATCGCCTGTGGCTCGGGGGGAATCGACGCGCCGCCCGTGGTCTGCCAGGACGCCGTGGCCGGGGGGCTGCCGCTGGTGAGCACGGGCGCCGCGGCGTCGGCATCGTCAATTTGTGGGGTGGCGCTTTGTGAAGCATCGGAGAGCGTATCGCCTGCTGCCCCGCGCCCGTGACCCGAGCGGCCGAGATGCGAAGGCGCTGCACCCTCGTGAAACTCGAAGTCATCGCGGAACATGCCGAGCAGATGTTCCTCGAGCCCCATCATGAGCGGATGCACCCAAGTGTCAAAGAGCACGTTAGCGCCCTCGTAGCCCATTTGCGGCGAGTGGCGCGCAGGGAAGTCCTGCACATGCACTGGCGCGGAAATCACTGCGCAGGGCAGACCCAGTCGCTTGGCAATGTGCCGCTCCATCTGGGTGCCAAGCACCAGATCGGGTTGCAGCGAGGCAACGGCACGCTCTACCTCGAGATAGTCATCAGTGATGAGCGGCTCAACACCATAACCTGCTGCCGCCTCACGCACTTCGCGCGCAAATTCCCGGCTGTAGGTGCCCAGCCCCACCACATTGAACCCGAGCTCGGTGGCCGCATAGCGGGCAGCGGCGAGCGCGTGCGTGGCATCACCGAACACAAAAACGCGCTTGCCGGTGAGATAGGTGGCATCGACCGATGCGCTGTACCAAGCAGAGTGCCCGGGGCAGGCACGCCGGCAGCGCGCAATCGCGGCCTCGGGCTCAAGACCCGCGAAGGTGCAGACTTCGCGGATGAAGGCTTCGGTGGCCTGCACACCAATGGGCACCGTGTGGGTATGCGGCTGCTTGAACTGCCGGCGCAGCCATCCGGCAGCGAGGCCGGCGGTTTCCGGATACAGCACAACATTGAATCCCGCTTCGGGCAGCCGTGCGAGATCGGCCGGACTCGCCTGCCAGGGCGCAATCGCATTGACATCAATGCCGATTGCCTCCAGCAGCTTTCGGATCTCGATCAGATCATCACGGTGGCGGAATCCGAGCGCGGTCGGGCCAAGGATATTGCAACGCAGCCGCGCGCCCGGCGCCGGCTCAGCGTTACCGGGCGGTCGGGCAAGCGCCCGCACCATCTGAAGCAGCGTCTCGGCTGCGCCCCAGTTTTCCTTGCGCTGATAGGACGGCAGTTCGAGAGGCACCACCGGAATAGGGAGCCCAAGCGTCTGGGCAAGGCCCCCCGGATCGTCCTGGATGAGCTCTGCCGTGCACGAGGCGCCGACCATCATGGCGCGCGGCTGGAAGCGCTCGAACGCCTCGTGTGCGGCGCGCTTGAAGAGCTCAGCGGTATCGCCACCCAGGTCACGCGCCTGAAAGGTGGTGTAGGTGACCGGCGGGCGCCGATTGCGCCGCTCGATCATGGTGAACAGCAGATCCGCGTAGGTATCGCCCTGCGGCGCATGGAGCACATAGTGCACATCGCGCATGGCGGTGGCGACCCGCATCGCGCCCACATGCGGCGGGCCTTCATAGGTCCAGAGGGCAAGTTTCACCGATGGGCCTCGCTGATCAGCGCGCTGATGCGTTCACGACGCACAAACGGTCGAGCAAATAATTCAGCCAGATCGCCCGCCTGTTCGTAGCCCTGAATGGGACTGAACACGAGCTCGATCGACCATTTGGTGGTGAAGCCCTCGGCCTCCAGCGGATTGGCGAGCCCCAGCCCGCACACCACCAGATCGGGGCGCTCAGCGCGACAGCGTTCGAGCTGGCGTTCAACATCCTGCCCCTCCGAGAGTCGCACGCCCTCGGGTAGCGCCTGCAGTTCGTGAGCGAGAAGCGTCCGATGCAGATAGGGGGTACCGACCTCGGTGGGCCGCATGCCGAGTTCCTGCGCAAGAAAGCGCGCAAGCGGTGGCTCGAGTTGCGAGTCGGGGAACAGAAAGACGCTGCGGCCTTCGAGCTGCGGGCGATAGCGCTCAAGGCTGCGGCGCGCCCGCGCCCGCGCCGGCGCGGTGACCGCATCCAGCCGCTCCTGCGAGATGCCAAAGGCCTGCGCAGCCGCCGCCAGCCAGCCGGTGGTGCCGTATTCGCCAAGCGGAAATGGCGCAGGCAGATGCACAGCGCCGCGCGCTTCAAGCGCGCGCGCGGTATCGCCCAGGAAGGGCTGCGCCAGGAGGAACCGGGTGCCAGGCGACAGCGCAGGCAGATCGCGCGAGCGCCGCGGCGGCAGGCAGTCGACCTTGGCAATGCCCAACTCGCGCAGCAGCCCAGTGAGCTGATCTTCGACCACATCGGCGAGCGCACCCACCACCAGTAGCGACGGCTCGGCAGCCTGTGAGACGGGCATGTGCGGCACGAGCGCCGCGAGACAGGCGTCCTCACCCTGGGTAAAGGTGGTTTCGATGCCACTACCCGAGTAACTCAGCACGCGGACCGACGGCGCGCGCTGCGCATCCAGACGCTGCGCTGCGCGAGCCAGATCAAGCTTGATCACCTCCGAGGGGCACGAACCCACCAGGAACAAGAGTCGAATGTCGGGTCGGCGCTCGAGCAACTGAGCAACCACACGGTCGAGTTCCTCGTTGGCGTCGACCAGACCCGCAAGATCACGGTCGTCGATGATGGCCGTGGCAAAGCGCGGCTCGGCAAAAATCATGACGCCCGCTGCTGACTGCAGCAGGTGCGCACAGGTGCGCGAACCCACCACCAGGAAAAACGCATCCTGGATCTTGCGATGCAGCCAGATGATGCCGGTCAGGCCGCAGAACACCTCGCGCTGACCACGCTCACGCAGCACTTCGGGCTCGGGCCGTTCGCACCCCTGTGCAGAAACCGGAGAAATCGGAATTCTTGCGTTCATGTTGAACGCTCCTGGCGGGCTCGACGCAGCTTGTACAAAAACTGGCCGGCGTTGATGACGTAAGTGGCGTAGGCCGCCAGCGCAAGCAGCATCTGGCCTCGGGCATCGAGCAGGGTGTCGCCCGCAAACCACGCCACCAGACAGGCCGTGTGGAGCGCAATCACCAGCATGCTGAACACGTCTTCCCAGAAAAAGGAGGGCGCAAACAGGTATCGCCCGAAGACCACCTTCTCCCAGATCGCGCCGGTCACCATGATCAGATAGAGGACCAGTGTTTTGGCGACGACGGAGGCCGCTGCAACGGCCCAGCCGTCGCCCGTGGCGAGATAGCGAACGATGAGGCCGAGACTTGCCAGGAACACCACGAACTGGAGCGGGGCGAGCAGCCCCTGCACCAGCGTCCAGCGGGTGGCATCGCGACGCGCACGCTCCTCCGGTGTATAGACCGGGCGCAAAGCCGCCTGTGGGCCGGCTGGCTGAATGATCCCGGTCAGTGTGCGCGACATCGGTTTCCCTGGGTTGGCGTGTGCGCTTCGACCGTCCGAAACGCTGACCCGACCGACTCTAGGACCGCCCCGAAAAAATGTCAACTTTGATTTACGTCCAGTGTTATTGACAAACCCACCCGACCGGACCATGATTGCTGTCCAAGACAGCGGAGGACAGATGTTGAACACGGGGAAACTTCTGTGAGGATGCCGTTACTCGGCGATTCACACGGCGCTGGACACAGCGCCCGGAATCGGCAAAAGTCGACGGTAGACAGGGACACTGTCGGCTGGCACTCGCCTGCCCGATCCGGTGTTCCCAAGGAGGTCCCCATGAAGTCAGGGCAGTCCGGCGCTCTGGATCAACCTGGCGAGCCGTTGCTGGAGCTGCTTCTGACCGAGGTGGTTCCGCGATTGACCCGTCTTGCCTGCGGCCCCGGTCCCATGACGCCGGGCGATCGCAGCGCCTGGCCGGGACGGCAGGTCACCTCAATGAATCTGGGCGACGGGCCGCCGCGGGTGGGGCCGCTCCTCGTGCATGCGCTCGAGCTCGCGGAACTCTGTCAGCAGGGCGAGGGCGAGGCGGCTGGCGCCCTCATCGCGCAGCTTCGCAACAGCGGCGTACCGATTGAAGCCCTCTTTCTTCAGGTCATCCAACCGGCCGCGCAACATCTGGGCCAGGGCTGGAGCGACGACCGGCTGAGCTTTACCGATGTCACGATCGCATTGGGTCATCTGCAGCAGCTTTTCTCCAGCCTGCTCGATGATTTTCAGTGCATGGGCGCTTCGGAAGCCCCCACCAGCGCCAACTCGGAAACCAGCCTCCCATCAGCGTTTTTCTGCACCATGCCAGGCGCCACCCACCGGCTGGGCGTACAAATGGTCAGGGCGTTTTTTGCGAGGGCCGGTTGGCGTACGCGGCTGGGCCACGGCGATGAGGCTGCGCTGGTCGGCCAGATCACCGCCATGAAACCCGGCCTGATTGGGCTCTCGCTCAACTCGGAAACAGATCTGCGTTCGGCGGGAGCCCTTATACTCCGCGTCCGCAATGCAAGCCGCAGTTTTCGTCCCGCAATCATGGTGGGCGGTGCCGCCGTCCCGTTTTTCCCCAAGCTCGTTGAGCGCTTGGATGCAGACATCGTGTCGGGCGACGCAACTGATGCGCTCAATCGAGCGATCCGGCTGCTGACGGAGCATTCGGTTGGGACACGCTGACGAATCCCGCGGCAAACTCGCCGCACTCGACGCAGAGGCCAGCGCCGCGCTGGTCGAAGCTGCATCCGATATCGCCCTGGTACTCGATTCCGATGGCGTGATTTCCAGCGTGTCCATGGGCACCGACGACTGGCCCGCCCAGGACATTCAGCACTGGGCAGGTCAGCCGTGGTCGCAGGTGGTCACCAGCGAAAGTCGGCCCAAGGTCGACGAACTGCTGCGTGAGGCTGGTGCCGGACGGCGCACCTCGCGCTGGCGGCATATCAACCATATCGACGCCGCCGGGCGCGACATCCCCATCCTGTTTTCGCTGATCCGGGTAGGCGATTCCGGACAAATGGTGGCGGTGGGGCGCGACCTGCGCGTGGTGGCCTCGC
This sequence comes from Betaproteobacteria bacterium, assembly GCA_018969885.1. The sequence goes on from JAGWXN010000058.1 coordinate 5,257, forward strand.
TGCAGGCGCGCCTCCTTGAGGCGCAGCAGCGGATGGAAACCGACTACCTGCGTCTGCGCCGAATCGAGAACCAGCACCGGCAGCTGCTCGATGTCATCCGTGATCCCATTCTGATCGTTCAGCCCGACGAGCACACGGTGGTCGAGGCCAACCGCGCCGCCTCGCTTTATTTCGGACTCGATCGCGAAACGCTCGCCACGCGCACGATCGATAGCTATCTGGGCCCCAAGGCCACCGCGGCCTTCCGTGTCACCGTCGAGCAAGTGATCGGATCTGGCAGGCCCGCCGAACTCACTCTCAAATTCGGGCATGACAAGAAACCCGCGCACCTGTTCATCTCCAGTCTGCGACAGGAAGAGGAGACCATGGTGCTGCTGCGGCTCGAACCCGAGTCGCGGCTTGCCTTCACAGGCGAAGATGCGTCCATCCTTGAAGCCATCCGTCAGTTCAGTGACGGCGTGGTGCTCACCGACGCGAGGGGCCTCATCCAGAGCGCCAACCCAGCCTTCGTTGAAATGATCCAGATGGCGCATGCCGGGCAGATCATCGGCGAGCCGCTCAACCGTTGGCTGGGACGCTCAAACACCGACCTCGCCGTGCTCATCAACAGCCTCGCGCAAGGCGGTACCATCCGGCTGTTCGCGACCCGGCTGGTGGGAAGCGGCGGCATTCCGGTTCCGGTCGAAATTTCCGGCGTGGCGGTCGCGAGCGAAAGCGACCCCTACCTCGCCTTCGTGGTCCGCGATACCGGCCGTCGACTGGGCGCGCAGGACGAACCCACCGCCGTCACGCGATCCAGCAGCGATCTCGCGGCGCTGGTGGGCCGGATGCCGCTGAAAGACATCGTCGGGGAAACCGTCGATCTCATTGAACGGCTCTGTATCGAGGCCGCGCTCAAGATCACACGTAACAACCGCGCCTCGGCGGCCGACATGCTGGGACTCTCACGACAGAGCCTGTACGTAAAGCTTCGCCGCTACGGGATCGAAGGTCCCGACCCCGACGACAGCGGTGCCTGAGGCAAGCGCGGCAGAGATCTCCGGCCTGCGGGCCGGGTCGGGTGCCGACTCGGCGGCAACCAGCGTCGCGTTGGTGTTGGCGGTATGGCGCCCCGCCTATATCGCATGGGGCCTCGCGCAACTGGTCCAGGGCCCGCTCACCCCACCCACCACCCCGGCGATGCGCTGGCGCAAAGTTCTGGGTAGCGGGCACAACGGCGGCTTCGGACTCCGCCCAGCATGGAACCGGCTCGGACTTTTCTGCGCGTTTAACCATACCGACTCCGCCCGCGACTGGCTGGCCCGATCCGCCGAGGTTGCGCGTTGGAAAGACCGCGCCGAGCAATGGCTCACCGTCCTGCTCGAGCCGCTCTCGAGCCGTGGAAGCTGGTCGGGTCACCAACTTGCGGTGGCCCGCGCCGATGTCGCGCCGCCCCCCGAAGCCCTGGTGGCCTCGCTCACGCGGGCCTCGATCCGCCCCCAGCTCGCACGCCGATTCTGGTCGCTCTCGCCCGCTGCTGAGGTCTCACTCGCTCGGGCGCCTGGATGTCTGTTTGCGGTTGGGCTGGGCGAGGCGCCACTACTGCGGCAGGCCACATTCAGCCTCTGGCATGACCAAGCGGCAATGGACGCTTACGCACGGAGCGGCGCCCATCTGGAGGCCATCCGCCAGGCCTATGCGCAGGGATTTTTCTCGGAATCCATGTTCACACGGTTTCGTGTGCTCGAGCTCGGCGGGCATTGGCCAGAAGCCAACCCTGAGCTCAGCCAACGGCTGGGCCGAGCCCCGGGCCAGGAAGCAGGCGAGCGACTGAGCAGCACGGTATGAGCGTACGACACGTGATTGTGATTGGCGCAGGCGCGGGCGGACTCGCCGCCGCCTGCGACCTCGCTCGCCAGGGCGTCGAGGTCACGTTGCTTGAGCGCGCACGCGTGACCGGCGGCAAGATTCATCAGCATGAAGTCGGACCGGTGCGAATCGACGCGGGCCCCACGGTACTCACCATGCGCTGGGTCTTCGATCAGCTGCTGGCGGACTGCGGCGAGCGCTTCGAAGACGGTACGCTCACTCTGCGCCCGTTGCCAGTCATTGCGCGCCACGCCTGGTCGGCAGGTGAGCAACTGGATCTGCACGCGAGTCCTGAAGCATCGGCTGACGCGATCGGCAAGCTTGCGGGCGCCGCCGAAGCGGCCAGATTTCTCGCTTTCTGTGATGAAACGCGCAAGCTCTACCACACGCTTGAGCACGCCTACATCCGCGCCGAACGACCGACGCTTGCCTCGATGAGCCAGGATCTGGGGGCCCGCGGGCTCGCGCTACTGGCGGGGCTGGGACCCTTTGCAAGCCTCTGGCGAAGCCTCTCTCGACACTTCCACGATCCGCGTCTGCGTCAGTTGTTCGCGCGCTATGCAACCTACTGCGGCGGCTCACCCTGGGAGGCACCCGCCACCCTCGCGTTGATCGCCTATGTTGAGCTACGTGGAGTGTGGGCGGCCGATGGCGGCATGCAGGCGGTGGCCACGCGGATTGAGCGGACTGCCCGCCGACTGGGGGTCGATTTGCGGCTGGGGTGCGGCGTCCGGTCGATCGATGTGAGCGCCGGACGCGCAAGTGGCGTGACCCTCGATGACGGCACCCCAATCACCGCCGATGCGGTCGTGTTCAACGGCGACGCGCAGGCACTCGCCGGTGGCCTCCTTGGAGCGGCCGTGCGTCCGGCAGTGCGGTCCGATGGCCTGTCACCGCGCTCCCTGTCAGCACTCACCTTTGCGATTCACGGGGTCGCCGACGGCTTTGACCTCAGCTATCACAACGTATTTTTTCAGCCGGACTATGCCACCGAGTTCGACGACATCTTCCGGCAGGGTCGACTGCCCCGGCAGCCAACGCTTTATCTATGCGCACAGGACCGAACAGGCATCGAAGCGATGCCCTCCGGACAACCCGAGCGCCTGTTTTGCCTCATCAACGCGCCCGCACGCGGCGACCAGTCTGCGCCTGCCGCCGAGGAGATCGAACAATGCCGAGCCGTCGCCTTCTCCCATCTCCAGCGCTGTGGCCTCACGATCCGAGCGGCGAGCGAGGCTCAGGTCTGCACCACGCCGCAGCGATTTCACCAACGCTTTCCGGCGAGCGGGGGCGCGCTCTACGGGATGGCCCCGCACGGCTGGATGTCCTCCTTTCGCAGACCATCGGCCGCCACGGCGATTCCGGGACTGTTCCTGGCGGGGGGCAGTGCACACCCGGGGGCGGGCGTGCCCATGGCCACGCTGTCGGGCCGGCTCGCGGCCGCAACCCTGATGGCACACCTCGATTCGACCAGGCGGTCGGCTCGGGTGCGTATCTCTGGTGGTATGTCGACGGCCTGAGCGACTGCGGCAGGCATGCAATCACACTGATCGCCTTTGTCGGAAGCGTGTTCTCGCCCTACTACGCCTGGGCTCGCGAACGTGCTGCACGCTCCGGCGCGCCGGTCGATCCGGAAAATTTCTGCGCAATCAACGTGGCGCTCTACACGCCCGGACGCAAGCGCTGGACGATGACCGAGCGCAGCCGCGCAAGCATCGAGCGCAGTGCAAGCGTTTTCAGAGTTGGTCCCAGCGCACTCGAGTGGACGGGCTCAGAGCTCGTGATCCGGATCGATGAGCGCTCGGCGCCGATTCCGCTGGCGGTGCGTGGAACGATTCGTCTGAGCGCCCCGCGCTGGTTCGACTGGCAGCTTCCGCTCGATCCCTCGGGGCGCCATCGTTGGGGCCCGCTCGCCCCTGCGGGGCGGATTTCGGTTGACTTCGATTCGCCCGGCATCCAGTGGCAGGGCCACGGCTATCTGGATTCAAATGAGGGCGATGAGCCGATCGAGTCGCGCTACGACGAATGGGACTGGTCGCGCGCGACGCTGGACGATGGATCATCGGCAGTGGTCTATGACCTGCGCACCCGCGATGGCCGCGAGCACCTCATCGCCCGCCGATTCCAGACCGACGGCCAGGTGACCGAGTTCGATCCCGGGCCCCGGCACGCACTCGCCCGGACCGGCTGGCGGATCGGCCGATCGATTCGCTCTGAAGGCACGGGCCCTGCGCCACACATCACCCGCACGTTGGAGGACACGCCGTTTTATGTGCGATCGCTTGCCGAGTCCACGGTGGCCGGACGGCAGGTGGTGTCCGTGCACGAGACACTGAACGGCCCCAGGCTGCGCTCAGCGCTGGTCCGACTGATGCTGCCCTGGCGGATGCCACGCCTGCGTTGAGCGCTCGCGCTCGGCCACCGTCACCAGCAGATTCACCATCCAGGCGGCTTTCTCTGCAACGTTGCGCGGCGGCAGATCAGCGATCGCCGAGCGAGCCGCCTCAACCAGAAAGCCGATCGCCTCAAGCGGCAGATGACCGCGTGGCCGGCGGGGCGCCGACAACGCACACGGCAGGCTCTGCGCTACACGAATGAGCTTTCGGCGACCACTTACCACTGCGCGGCGGTTCACCGAATCGAGCCGGGCACGGCGAATCTCCACACCGATGTCGGAATAGATCAGTCGTGCCGCCAGGATCGCCGGACGACAACCTCGCGGCAGATTCCAAAGCCCTTCTTCGGCCCGGCGATAAAGCAAGTCAGCCTCGCGCAGCAGCCGTTCGACCAGGCGTCCGATCGCGGCAGAGAACCGCGGATCCAGGAGCCAGGCATCGGGATCCAGACCCTCTTCGCGGAGCCACGCAAGCGGAAGATAGATGCGCCCCATGCGCGCGTCCTCGCCGACATCGCGCGCGATGTTGGTGAGCTGCATCGCCACGCCCAATTCGCAGGCCCGCGCAAGCGCCCGTTCATCGCGCACTTCCATCACCAGCGCCATCATGGCCCCGACCGTACCGGCCACCCGGGCGCAGTAGTCCAGGAGCTCCTCGAAAGTGTGGTAGCGCCGACCCTGCGCGTCCCACTGAAAACCTTCCAGTAGCGCAAGCGGGATGCGGCGGGGTAACCGATAGCGATGCACCACGCGCGCGAACGCCTGATCGGCCGCGATCGCGTGAGGCGTACCGGCATACACCGCGTCGAGCCTGCGATGGAGCGCGGCAAGCGTATCGGGGCTTGCGCCACTCCCATCGACCTCGTCGTCAGCCACACGACAGAACGCGTAGAGCGAGACCGCGGCCTCGCGATAGCGCGCAGGCAGGAGCCGCGAGGCAGCAAAAAAAGATTTCGATCCATGCCGCATCAGCTCCACGCAGTCGGGCGCGGGCGCGGCAAGCAGGCGCTCGATCTCTGGGCTCGAATACATGTTCATCGAACGGCCTGCGCGCGTGCGACCCTGGCTGCAGGCGGAATGATTGAATCGAGCACCTTCGCTGACGTGAGTACGCCCGGGATGCCCGCGCCAGGATGCGTGCTGGCCCCCACCAGGTAAAGATCGCGGATGTCTTCGCTGCGGTTATGCGGCCGGAACCAGGCGCTCTGCAGGAGCCGCGGCTCCATGCCGAAGGCTGCGCCCTTGAAAGCAAGATAACGACTCTCGAAGTCGGCCGGCGTGAGATGGCGCTGTGTGCAGATCGCCTCAGACAAGCCGGGCAGCACCGTATCGCTCAGCATCTGCGCGATGCGCTGCCGATAGGGTTCGGCGCGACTTGCCCAGTCGATGCCGCCATCGAGGTGCGGCACGGGTGAGAGCACATAAAACGTGTCGCAGCCCTCAGGCGCAAGGGAGGGGTCGGTTGCCGTGGGTCGATGCAGGTAGAGACTGAAGTCGTCGGCCAGCACCTTGCGATCAAAGATGTCACCCAGCAAATCACGGTAGCGGGGGCCGAGCAGAATCATGTGATGTGGGATATCAGGGTAGCGCCGGCGCGTACCGAAGTACCAGACGAATAGCCCCATTGAATAGGCCGCGCGTTCCACCTTGCGGTCATTCCACACGCGCCGCGGCTCGGCCTTGAGCAGATGCTTGTAGGTCCAGGCGCTATCGGCGTTGGACACCACGATGTCGGCGTCGACCCGCTCACCGCTCGCCAGGATGACCCCGCGCGCACGCTGATCCACCACCCGGATACGCGCGACATCAGCGCCCAACCGGATCTCGCCGCCCAGTTCGCCGATCAGCTTCGCCATCGCACGCACGATCGCGCCCGTGCCGCCCATCGCCGAATGCACACCGTGAATTCGCTCGAGTGAGGGAATGAGGCTGTAGACACTGGTGACCGACATGGGGTTGCCGCCGATCAGTAGCGGATGAAAGCTGAAGACCTGACGAAGCTTTTCGCTCTTAAAGTGGCGAGAGGCCATCTGATAGATGCTGCGCCAGGCGCGCATCCGGACCATGGCTGGCAGGGCGGCAAACAGATCGCCAAGCGACTCGAAGGCCACGGTACCCAAGCCCTCATAGCCCAGCCTGAAGCAGCGATCGGCCTCGGCCATAAAGCCGTGCAGGCCACCAACATCCTGCGGGCTCACGCGCCTCACTTCCTCGATCATGGCCTGCGGCTCGCGCTGGTAGTCGAAGTGGGTGCCGTCATCAAACCGAATCCGGTAGCAGGGATTCATCGGCCGCAGGTCCACGTCATCGGCAAAGCGTCGGCCAGCCAGCGCCCACAACTCTTCGAGCAGAAACGGCGCAGTCACGATGGTGGGACCGGCATCAAAGGTGAAGCCGTCCTGCGTGAAAACGCTCGCACGCCCGCCCGGCTGATCGAGCCGCTCGAGCACCGTCACCCGATAGCCCTTGCAGAGCATGCGGATGGCGCAGGCGAGGCCACCAAAGCCGCTCCCAATGATGACCACCCGTGGCGCGGCCGAGGAACCGGCACGACCGGGCATGACACGCCCGGGGGCAGGGCGCGCCTCGCCCGGCGCTGCGTCCCGCTGGGGCGGGGCGATCGGGGCACCTCGTGGGCCGGCAAGCGGCAGGGCGTCGGACGCGGATTGAAGCATCGGCGGTTGTCGCCTCCTCGCGACGGATTCGGGGCGCCGTGCCGAAACAAACTGTCCGGGACGACGCCAAGATGTGTAAATTGCAATTGACGTTCGGTTTTGTCAAGCAGAGAATCCACGGATGACTGTCCGCACCGTCCCTACCCTGTCGGCGTTTACCGAGCTGCTCAAGCCCATCACCTGGTTTCCACCCATGTGGGCGTTTGCCTGCGGCGTGGTGGCCTCGGGGGCACAGCTCGCCACGCACTGGCCGCTCGCCCTCCTGGGCGTGCTGCTCGCGGGTCCCATGGTGTGTGCAACCAGCCAGGCGGTGAACGACTGGTTTGATCGCCATGTCGATGCCATCAACGAACCGCATCGCCCCATTCCGTCAGGCCGCATGCCCGGACGTTGGGGGCTGTATGTCGCCATCGCCTGGACGGTGCTGTCCCTGCTGGTCGCAACCGGGCTGGGCCTCTGGGGCTTTGCTGCGGCTGCGCTCGGACTGGTGCTCGCCTGGGCCTACAGCATGCCGCCCGTTCGGCTCAAGCAAAACGGCTGGTGGGGGAACCTCGCCTGCGGTCTGTCCTACGAAGGGCTCGCCTGGATCACCGGCGCGGCGGTGATGGCGGGCGGTGCCGTGCCCGAGGCGCGGTCGCTGTTGCTTGCTCTTCTCTACAGCATCGGCGCCCACGGAATCATGACCCTCAACGACTTCAAAGCCATCGAGGGCGATTCGCGCATGGGCATCCGGTCGCTGCCGGTCCAGCTCGGCCCCGATCGGGCGGCACGGGTGGCCTGCTGGGTCATGGCTGTGCCGCAAATCATCGTTGTGATTCTGCTCATGCAGTGGGGGGCGCCGGTGTCGGCGGTATCGGTCGCTGCGCTGATCGCGGCCCAGGCCGTGCTGATGCGTCGCCTGATCGCAGCCCCCATTCAGCAGGCGCTCTTCTACAGCGGCTTCGGCGTACCGCTTTATGTCTCGGGAATGATGGTAAGCGCCTTCGCGCTTCGGGGTCTGGGCTGAGCCGCACGGCACGTATCCGTGAGGCCAATGCGATCAGGGGGAAACAATGAATCAATCGCTCGAACCGGAAGACGAATCCAACTTGCCAGCCGGCTCACCGTTCGGCTGGCTGTCGATCGCACGCCTGGGGCTGATCCAGGCCTGCCTGGGTGGGATCGTGGTGCTCGCCACCTCGACGCTCAATCGAATCATGGTGGTCGAGCTTGCGCTGCCTGCCGTGCTGCCAGGGCTACTGGTCGCCATGCACTATGCAGTGCAGATCCTGCGGCCACGAATGGGCTTTGGGTCGGATCGGTCCGGACGCTGCACGCCCTGGATCCTGGGCGGCATGGCGGTCCTCGCCTGTGGCGGTTTGCTGGGGGCCGTTGCCGTGGTCACCATGAGCGGGTCGCTAGGCGCCGGCATTGCGCTATCGGTGCTGGCGTTTCTCATGATCGGTATCGGGGTGAGCGCAAGCGGCACGTCGGTTCTGGTCCTGCTTGCCAAGCGGGTGGCTCCCCGCCGGCGCGCGGGTGCCGCTACCCTGGTGTGGCTCATGATGATCGCCGG
>JAGWXN010000490.1 GCA_018969885.1 Betaproteobacteria bacterium
GCCCTCCGCGATCCGATCATGGTCGAAAGTTTCGGCGTCCAGTCGGCTACGCTCAAGCTCAAGGTGTTCGTGGCGGCCGCGCTTTTTGCCGGTCTCGCGGGCTGGCTGCACGCCCACTATCTGGGACATGTCAGCCCGAGTCCATTCGGCATCAATGCCTCAGTCGACTATCTGTTCATGGCGGTGATTGGTGGCACGGGATCACCCGCTGGAGCGGTTCTGGGCCCCGCAGTGGTGGAGTCACTTCGCACCTTGCTTCGCGACGCGGTGCCCGCGCTTAAAGGCGTGGGCGGCAATTTCGAGGCAATTGTGTTTGGCGCGCTTGTCATTCTGCTTCTGCAGCGCGCAAGCGGCGGACTCGCCCCCTATCTTTCGCGGTGGTTACCGCAACGCCCGCCGCCTCGCGCGCCCGCCGCCGAGCAGCCCCTCGCCCGCCGATCACTCCCCGCCACGGGCAGCGCGCTGCTCGAAGTACGCGGTTTGGGTAAGCGATTTGGCGGGCTGGTAGCGCTACAGGGCGTGAGCTTCGATGTTCGAGCGGGCGAGATCGTTGCGCTGATCGGGCCCAACGGCGCAGGCAAAAGCACGCTCTTTAATCTCGTGACCGGCGTACTGCCCCCTTCGGAGGGTGAGGTGCGGATCCAGGGCTCGCGCATCGAGTCCCGCTCGCCGCGCGCAATCGCGGCGCTCGGCGTAGCCCGTACCTTTCAGCACGTGCGCTTGCGCCCCACCATGACCTGCCTTGAAAACGTCGCCATCGGCGCCTGGTTGCGCGGCCGCTCAGGGGTACTGGCGGGCGCACTGACGCTTTCCCGCCGCGAAGATGCGCAGTGCCTGTTTGAAGCACAGCGTCAACTCGATCGCGTGGGGCTGGGCGCGCAAGCTGGGGCCCCGGCGGGAAGTCTCGCACTCGGACAGCAGCGCGTGCTCGAAATCGCGCGCGCGCTGGCAGCCGATCCATCGCTACTCATGCTCGATGAACCCGCCGCAGGCCTTCGCCTGCAGGAAAAGCAGGCGCTTGCCACGCTGCTTCGCGAACTGAAATCACAAGGCGTCACGGTCCTGGTCGTTGAGCACGACATGGATTTCGTCATGAATCTGGTTGACCGGGTGGTGGTGCTGCAATTTGGCACCCGGATCGCCGAGGGCACGCCCGACGAGGTCCGTCGCGACCCACGCGTGATTGAAGCCTATCTGGGTGGACTGGACGACTGATGACGGCGCTGCTCGAAGTTAGCGATCTTCATGTGGCCTACGGCAAGGTGGAGGCTGTTCGCGGCATTTCGCTATCGGTGCCCGAAGGCGGCGTGGTAGCAATTGTGGGTCCGAACGGCGCGGGAAAGTCCAGTCTGCTGAACGCGCTGGCGGGCGCACTGCCAGCCACCGGCGAGGTACGCTATGGTGGGCGCAGCCTTGCTGGCGTTCCGGTAGAAGACCGGGTGGCTGCGGGCCTATGCCTGGTGCCTGAGCGCCGCGAACTGTTCGCGGATATGACCGTAGCAGATAACCTCGAATTGGGCGCCTTCCTTGCGCGCAGCCAGCGGCGCGACAACCTCGCCTGGGTGCTGGAGGTGTTCCCGCGCCTGCGCGAGCGCCTGCAGCAAAAGGCAGGCACGCTGTCGGGCGGCGAACAGCAGATGCTTGCGCTCGGACGCGCCCTGCTCTCGGCCCCCCGTCTTCTGATGCTCGACGAACCTTCACTGGGCCTCGCACCGTTGATCGTTCGCGAGATTTTTCGGGTGGTCCGGCAGCTGCGCGCGCGCGGCGTCTCACTCCTCATCGTCGAGCAGAATGCGCGCGTGGCCCTGCAGGTGGCCGACCATGCGTACGTAATTGAAAACGGTAGCGTCGCGCTATCCGGATCGGCGGCGGCGCTTGCTTCCGATCCGCGCGTTGCCGCCGCCTATCTGGGCGCCACCTGACGGGAACTACCATGACCGACATTGCCATTCCCTACGGGGCTTACTGGTCGACACCCTTTGCGCGCTGGCAGGGCGCGTTGGCACATCTGCATAGCGTGCGGTTTGCAGCCCATGTCGCGACACACGCCATGAATCGCCGCCGGCTGCCGGTTGAAGCATTTGACTATGGCGTGCTGGGCATCACCGTGCCGCAGCGGGCGAGCTTCTACGGCCTACCCTGGCTTGCCGGCATGATCGGGGCGCCCGAGCTCGCCGGCCCCACCATCA
>JAGWXN010000059.1 GCA_018969885.1 Betaproteobacteria bacterium
TTGAGAATGGCATCGGCATCCGTTCGCGTGACCTTGCCATCGCGATCCACGTCCGCAGCCAGCACCTGATAGGGCGAGACCGGCATTGCACTTTGCGAGCCGTCGCCCGCGAGCGGATTGGGCGTGCGCCCGTTCGCGAGCTTGAGTGCAGCCAGCGCATCGGCCGCGCTGACTGCGCGCGCGACTTCGCCAGCGCCCGCTTCACGGCTTGCGCTCACGCGTAAGAGCCCATCAAAGTCGAGCCCATCGAGCGTCCAGCGGCCATCAATTCCGCTGGTGGCGGCGGGCGCGGTCGGAGCCGGGGTTGACGTGACGGTTTGAGCCTGCGCGCTCACCTGAACATCGTGAAGTAGCGCGTGGCTTTTCCAATGGTAAGTGAGGCCGGTAAGAGCCGCCGCGCGGGCGCCCGTTGCCCCAGCGTTGGCTGCGCCCAGCGCGAAAGTTGCGGGCACTTCCGTGAGCAGGCCGACTTCAGCCGTGGATGCACTCGGGACGTAGCCGATGTTACCTGCACTGTCGCGGTAGATGGCCTCAACAGAGATCACCTTCCCGACATGGGCCTGGGTGAGTTGAAAGGAGGGCGATGGCGAGATTGCGCTGACCGGTATGCCATCGGCACGCCACACCCAGCCAACCAGACTGCTGGCGGAAAACCCATCGGGATCGGTGAGCGTGTGTTGCGCGGTGAGCGTCTGGCCTTGAACCGGACTGCCGGTGATCAGGACTTCCCCGCCTGGCGGTTTCGGATCGTAGTAACTGCCGACGATCCCTATCGTGACGGTCGGGCTGCTTACTTCGCCGCCGCTGCCCGCGCGGACCGGGACGGTGCTCAGAATGTCGACCGTTGGATAGCCATCGATCACTCGTCCGAACACCGCGTAGCCGTTACCGTCAGTCGCCCGGTTGGCATCCAGAAAAAGGTTGTCTGCAACATTGATGAAAAACTGGCTGGTCGCGCTGTTCGGGTCGCCCGTGCGCGCCATGGCGATGGTTCCGAACGTGTTGCTGAGCCCGGTCACGGAGGTGCTTTGCAAAGCGATCGGTGCCTGCGTGGGGGTCTTGTAGGAGATCTGACCGGTTGAGTCGACCGTGTAGCCGCCCCCCTGGATCATGAAGCCGTCGATTACGCGGTGAAAAATCGTGTTGTTGTAGAAGCCGCTCTTCACATACTGAACGAAGTTGGCAACCGTACTGGCGGCCCGCGTCGATTCAAGTTCGATCAGCAGATCACCGTAGTTCGTACGAAGCCATGCGCGGGGAAGCGCCGGGGCGGCGACGCTGACAGCCGACCCGGCGGCTGCGCTGGTCACGCTTTCCGCGGTACCCGTGAGGTCGGTGTAGGACGCTGTCACCGTGATCGACTTGTTGGCGTCGGCTGCGCTCACCGAAAAACTGCTCTGGGTCATTCCGGCTGCGGGCTGCCCGTCGATATTCCATTGCCAGCGGACCGCGCCCGGCTGGCCGGCCGCCGGGATACCGTCCGGGTCGGTCAGGCTGTGCGAGGCGGTGAGCGTGGCCCCCGCGGCGGGCGTGCCGCTGATCACAACGCGGCCGCCGGGCAAATCGTTTGCATTGATGACCTTGACGGGCGCACTGGAAACGTAGCCGGAGGTCCCTTTCAGATCGGTGTACGAAGCAACCGCAGTGATGGCCTTACCCACCATCGCCTGGGTGAGCGTGAGCGAAGCGGATTGCGCGCCTGGGATCAGGGTCCCGTCTGCTTTCCAGTAGTAGCTGATCGCGCCGGGTTGCCCGCTGGCAGGAATACCGTCGGCATCGGCCAACTGACTGAGGGCCACCAAGGACCGGCCCTGAATCGGAAGCCCGGCAATCGTGACGCTTCCGGTCGGTGCCGCGTTGGTGGTTGGCGCGGGTTCCGACAGCACATCGATGAGGGTCACGGCTGTTGTGGGTTTGGAAACCTCACCTGAACCGTTATCGACGACCTGGACCGCTTTCAATTTCGTCATCAGGTCGGCGCCGACACTGGCGACGCGGCCGAATACCGCATAGCCGTTGCCGTCGCTCGCATAGGCTGCATCGAGAAACAGGTTGTCAGCCAGGTTGATGAAGAACTCGCTCGTGGCGCTGTCGGCCACGGAGGTGCGAGCCATGGCAAGCGTGCCCGTCAGGTTGCTCAGACCGGTTGTACTGGTGCGTTCAAGGGGAATCGGTGAAAACGTTGAAGCGCGGCGTATGAAGTTGGTGCCCTCCAGATCGTATCCACCGCCCTGCGCCATGAAGGTGGAAATGATCCGGTGAAACTCGGTCCCGTCATAGAAATTCGTATTGGCATAGCGCAGAAAATTGGTGACCGTTACCGGCGCGCGGTCGGCCTCCAGTTCGACCACCATATCGCCCAGCGAGGTCTTGATGAGTACCCGCGGTAGCGCACTGTAATAGGGGGCGGCAATAGCCAGCGGTGCAAGCACGGCGCTGCCAGGCGCGCTGGTCATGGTCTCTGCGGTGCCGCCCAGATCGGTGTAGGCGGCGCTCACCGTGATTCGGCTGCCGACATCGGCGGGCGACAGGCGGTAGGTGGTGCCGGTTGCGCCGACGATCGCCGCGCCATTTGAGCGCCATTGATAAGTCATGGCGCCTGCCGCGCCCGCAGCGGGAATGCCATCGGGGTCGATGAGCGTCTGGCTGACGGTGAGCAGCTCGCCCGCTCGCGGCGTGCCCGTGATGTTGACCGTGCCGGAGGGTCGTGTGTTTGCGCGCGCGAGGAGAAGCTCAACCGTGTAGTCTGCGGTGTCGGTTGATGACGCGTTACCAAGCTCCAGCAGATAGCTGCCCGGCACGGGCGCCCCGTTGAGAAGTGGCGTGCCGACGCTGGTCCGTGCCAGCGTGCCACCCGCCACGATCTGCGCATCAGTGGCGGCGAGCGACTTGAGCGAGAAGCTGAGCCCGCCCTCCGGCGCATTGCCAGCCAGGTCAATCAGCCGGGCAGCGGTCAGGCGATGACCAGCCGGCACGGTGATTCGAAGCGCATCGGCATCGGCCGAGGCGAGCGAACCAGCCCACATTGCCCGGAGGCTCTGCGTTGGAAGCACCGGAGCGGCTTCCGCGCTACGCGCAAAGTCGATTGCCTCAGCGATCAGTACGCCCGATATACCCAGCGCAGGCACCGCTCGCGTGGCATCGGAAAACTGCAGGCTCTCAATGGACCGCAGCCGGTCAAGCTCGAGCGTGATGCGGTTGAGTGCGGCCAGCTCGGTACGATCGGCATTGGCGTAGAGCTGCCACTGTGCCAGGTTGCCTTCAAGCGTCGCCCGGTCGGTGCCATCACCGCCCACGAGCATGTCAGAACCACTGCCACCCGCAAGCACGTCGTTTCCGCCTGAGCCCATCAGGCTGTCACGCCCGAGGCCGCCCTCCAGCGTGTCGTCGCCCGTGCCGCCATCGACCGTATCGTCACCTGCGCCCGCTTGGATCCGGTTTGCGAAGGCATTTCCCGTCAGGCGGTCACCGTAGGGCGTTCCGACCAGATCTTCGATAGCGGTGCCGAAGTTCACCGTGATCTGCCCGGGTGCGGTGATGGTGCTGGCCCGCGCCGCCCCGACGAAACCCCAGTAACCGGGTTCGAGGCCAACATTCGCTGCGAGTCCGAGCCCGGAGAGATCGATGACATCGGTGCCGCCACCGTCCCAGATGAAATGCGCCGTGCCGGGCGACACGATGTATCGGTCGGCGCCTGCGCGTATCCCCGGGTTGGGCCCATAGAGGTACTGGAGCGCTGCCACATCGAGCGGTCCCAGTCGGACCATACGATCGGCGCTGGCGACGTTGTAGGTCATGATCGTGAACGCAGACTGGTCTTCGGCTGCGCTCAAATACGGTGGTTCAGCCTGGTCGCCGGTTGCATCGGCGGCGCTGAAAGGATGTTTGAGGCCCAGGGCGTGACCGATCTCATGGGTGAGCGCGTAGGCGCCAAAACTGCCGGCAGCGAGATCGGTTGCGCCGATGGTGGCGGCATTAAGGAAGACGTCGCTGCCCAGCCACTCCCCTCGGGGATGGATCGCATAGCCCGCTGATTCGGTCTGGCTGTTGAGGGCGAATGCGATCAGGTCGTCGTGAGCGGCGTTGCTCGACGCCACAAAGCGCAGGCCCGTCGAGGCTGCGATCAGTTGAAGAGCCGCCTCAGCCTGAGCGGCCTGCGCGGCCGAAAAACCCTTGAACCCCGCGGTGTAGCGCGCATCCAGGTAATCGGGCGCTGTTTGCGGAAAGGCGTATGAGTAGGTTCGACCGTCCTCGAGCATCAGTGAAAAACGCTGACCCGCACCCTCATCAGCCACCAGCGCCGAAATCCAGTAAGGAAGCGGTGCAGCGCCCGCACCCAGGGTGACCGTTTCGATATCGCTTGGCAGCTTGGTGGCTGATGACAGGGCTGTTGCACTGTCGGTGCCGCCCAGGTCCTGAATCGGGGTGTCGGCCCGCGCCACGATGTACTGATCGTTTCCCGCGCCGCCCGTGATCGCTGACCGGAATGCCGAGCCCGTGACGAAGCGGTTATTGCCGCCAAGATCGAGAATATCCACGTCTCCGGGGAGTGCCGACACGTCAATGATCGTGTCGCCGTCAGCGCCCAGGATCAGGCTGGTGGTGGTGTCATCAAAGAGCGCGAATGACTCGAAAGTGGTGACCACCCGGGGCGAGGGCAGTGCGGTGCCGCGAAGGAGCAGGTATTCGTCGGGAGCGATCGTCTCGCTCAGACTGAAGATGAGCGAGCGTCCGCTGACTTCGGGCGCACCCTGCAGGCTGATGGGCGAGAGCGCAGCGCCCTTCCCGCGCTGAGCGAGCACATTGCCATTCCAGGTGATGGCGTCGATGGGGGTATCGAAGACCACCTCGAGCCGCTTTTCGCTCAGCGTGTAGCTCACCAGCTGGGCGGGCTTGTTGCGGCCGCTATCGGCCTGCACGATCAGCGCGTAGGCACCCGTTGCAGGGGTGCCGGTTGAGCCGCTCACCTCCAGAAACCAGCGCCCGCTTGTCTGCGGGGTGAACTGGATGAGCGCGTCGGTGCCGATATAGCTGTCGTCATCAGCGGCCAGGGAGCGGCCCGAGGCGTCGAGCAGACGAAGCTTCGGGTTACCCAGCGCGCTGGGCCCCAGCGGGGCGATCAGCGTGTCGGCGACGAACTGGTAAGCGACGCCCGCCTCGAGGGTGACCGCGAACCAGTCGGCGTCGCCCACGGTCTCGATCTGGCCCACGGTTTTGCCACGCGCAGTCACGACACCGGTCGTGGCCGCGGTGGCGGCGAAGTCATCGGCGATGGGGGCGGCTCCGTCCGCGTCAGACGGGTGGAGCAGTGCGATATCAAGCAAGGTGGCGGCAGACATCTGCGGGGCGCGGTTCCGCGCGAGCAACTCGCCCCAGGGCGAAAGCGCGGCAGCTACTGGTTGAGGACCGTGATACTAACTCGACGATTGCGCGGATCAGCGGGATTGGTTGGCACGAAGGGCACGGTATCGGCAACGCCCTCCAGCCGCTCGAACCGTTTCGTGGTGACGCCATTGGCCTCCATCAGCCGGCGGGTGGCGTCGGCGCGTTCGGTGGAGAGCGTCCAGTTGTTGCGGCCGGTGCCTGGCGCAAAGCCGATACTGTCGGTATGGCCCCGCACGGCGAGCTTGTTGGGCAGATCACGCAGCGACTTGGCGACCTCGGCGAGTAGCGCTGCTGCCCGCGGCTCGACATCGGAGGTGCCGAGCTTGAACATGGAGAAGTCGGCTTTGTCGATGATCTCGATGCGCAACCCGTCTTTTTCGCGCGAGACCTGAACCTGATCCTGCAGCTGTTTCAGCTGCGGGCTCTCCGAGAGCTTTTCCTTGAGCTCCTCCTGGAGCTTTTCGAAATTGAGATCATCTTCCACGCGCTTCGGTCCGCGCGACGGGTCGTTGCTGGGCGCATCTTTCTGCGGCCCTTCCGCGTTTTGCTCTTCCTGCGAGGCGCCCTGATCGGTGCTTGGGCCACCCTGCGCGCGTGGCGTGAGCCGCTCGAGCATCGCCGTCTGTTTGGCGGTGAAGGGGAAGCCATCGGGATCGACGATTGAGCGGCCACCAAGCAGGCCATCGGATCCCGCCAGCTCACCGAACTTGATCTGGCTGTGGGATGCGGGCCGGAAATACTCCGCGATGCTCTTTCGCTGACTGCTGTTGGTGGCGCCCAGCAGCCACATGAGCAAAAAGAACGCCATCATCGCGGTCATCATGTCGGCGAGCGCGATTTTCCAGGCCCCGCCGTGCGCGCCGCCGTGGCCTTCCTCGACGATGATCTTGCGGATGATCGGCCGTACAGGAGCCGCCGCGGCTGCCGCGTCTGCCGGCGGCGCGCCTTCAGCGGCGGGCGCGGCTGGTGCGTTGGCTTCGGCCATCAGAGGACTCCGCTCTCAGCCAGACCGATCATCAACCGCCTCGCAGGCTATCGAAGACTTCGGAGAACGAGGGCTGGTTGTGGTGACTGATGCAGGCGCGTGCGGCCTCGATCACCACCGGTTGGGGATGGCCTTTGAGGTTGGCCACCAGCATCTGGTGAATGACGTTGTAAACCTGTGACTCTTCGTCGACGATCTGACCCAGGCGCCCGGCAAACGGCTCGAACATGCCGTAGGACAGGAACACGCCCAGCATGGTGCCCACCAGCGCAGCACCGATCAGCGCACCCAGGACCGCGGGCGGTTGATCGATTGCGCCCATGGTTTTCACCACACCCAGCACGCAGGCCACGATACCCAGCGCAGGCATGGAGCCCGCCATGGTAGTGAGCGCGGCGGGCGCCCGCATGGCCTCGTGATGGTGCAGCTTGATGGAGGTCTTCATGATGTCGTCGACCGCGTCGGCATCAAGATTGCCCTGCGAGATGATGGCAAGCCGCAGTGGATCGCAGATCATCTGCACGATGGAGTGGTCTTTGGCGAGCTTGGGGAACTCGCCAAAAATTGGGCTGGAGTCGGGGTTTTCGACGTGGGCTTCGAGCGCCACGACCCCTTCCTTCTTCATGACTGCCAGGAGCTTACCGACCAACACAATGAGGTTGAGGTAGTCCTCCTGCTTCCACTTGGGCCCGGAGATGCACTTGCCGATGCCGCCCATGGCGGCCTTGAAAATATCGAAGCTGTTACCCACCAGCGAAGCGCCGATGGCAGCACCCGCGATGATGATGAACTCAAACGGGGCCGCTTTGATGATGGGCGCCATCTTGCCGCCGGCAAGAACATAGCCCCCGAGTACCGCCCCGAACACAACCGCAAGACCGACGAAGAAGAACATGGCAAGCCCTCAAGACTTAAACAGGCACCACACCCCGATGCACCAGCCAAAGGCCAGCTGCAGTCCAAAATCGATCAGGTTGCCGATAATGGCGACAGGAATTCCGAGGTAGGCGATGCTCAGGGCCAATCCCGCGAGGGTCAGCCTCGGCTTCGGGATATCGTGGCCCAGAACCACGTGCCGCCCTGTTTTTTCGGTCCTGGCCAAACTCAACAGTGGTATGGGGTAATCGGCATGGGGCTCGGGTTCTTGACCGCGGGGCAGCCCCGACTCGTGACTTTCCCTATTATATCGGCATGAATCTGATCTGGGACCCTGACTCGCCAAAAGTCTGGGACGCATTTCATCGCGAGCACCGCGGTGCGCTCCAACAGAGCTGGGGCTATGGCGCGGCGCTGGCTCGGCTGGGTGTGCGGGTACACCGGGCGCTGGTGGAGTTCGAGGGCCGCCCGGTGGGGCTCGCCCAGTTCATCTGCCGGCGAATCCCCGCCTATCTGTCGCTCTCATCCTGCACCCGTGGCCCGGTCTGGGCGCCAGCGCTCGATGCCGAGGCGCGACGCGCACTTTACCGGCGGCTGCGCGCCGAGCTGCCAGCGCCAAGGCTTCGCGTCACGCTGTTTTCGCCCGATCGGACCGCTGCCGAGCTTGTCCCCGTCGAAGTCGCGGGTTTGAGAAGGGTGATGACGGGCTACTCCACGGTCATGCTCGACCTCACCCAGCCGCCCGAGGCGCTGCGTGCGGCCTTCGACGGCAAATGGCGAAACCGGCTGGTGAAGGCCGAAACTGAAAAGAAGCTGCAGGTTCATGTCAATTCGAATGTCCCCAAATGCCGTGAACTTCTCGATCGCGAGGGCAGGCAGCGCGAGTCACGTAATTTTCACGGGCTGCCCACCGACTTCGTGACCCACTGGATCGACGTGGCCGCATCGCCTGCTGCCGCGTTCGTGATCGCACGCGCCGATTTCGAGGGCAAAACCGTCGCGGCCATGCTGTTTCTGCTGCACGGAAGCGTCGCGACCTACCATATCGGCTGGGCTGACGACACCGGCCGCGATCTGAACGCGCACAATCTGCTGCTGTGGCGTGCATCCCTTCTTCTGCGTGAGCGCGGCGTCGCTGCCATTGATCTGGGGGGGGTCAACACGCATTCCCTCCCGGGCATTTCGCGATTCAAACTCGGAACCGGTGGTGCAGTCCGCACCCTGGCCGGCACCTACTGCTGACGGGAGCGGCCGACATGGCGGCAGGATTGCGTAGTCGTTCGATGAACACCTGGGTGCTGATCGGGGCGCTGCTCGCGCTTTCTGGGGTCGCAAGCGATGCACGGGCCCAGGCCGTGGCGCCGCCCTGGGAAAAGCTGGGCGATACGCCCGCGCTCACGCTCTACATGGACCGGACGACCTTGCAGCGAGAAGGCGCCATCCGGCGAGTGCTCGAGATGCAGGATCTCAAGGTGCCCGACCCCGATGGTGTGATGTCGCGCCGCTACACCAATGAATACGATTGCGACAACCAGATGCACCGGATCGGTCGCATGACCAGCTGGGCCGGGCCGCAGCTTACCGGCCGCAAGGTCTTCGATATTTCCGAGTGGGGTTACTGGCGAAAAATTCCGCCTAACGGGCTGTTTACGCTTGGTTTCAAGCTGCTTTGCCCGCCGCGGGCGGGCGAATCGCTGAGTCCTTGAATGAGGGCGCCTTCACCCGCATCAGAAAGCGCTCCAGCTGGTCTTTGCTGATGCCGATGGGGGTTCGCAGCTGATAGAAGCGAACCTTCTCGGTACAGGGTGGCACTGGCAACGTGCCCTCATACACCTGATAGCTGAGGTTCTCCGGTAGCAGCTGGGTGGGATCGATGGAGATGTTGGAGATGGTGGCTTCGGCGGCGCCCTTGTTGGGCAGATTGTTCAGGATCTGCCAGATGGTGCGATGCTGAAACGCCGATTCCCGAATCGGCACGCTCACCACCACGGTTTGCCCCGAGGCAATGCGATGAACGAGATGGGCCACCAGCGAAACTGGTTTTCCATCGACCTGGCCGCCCTCGGGCCGGTAAAAATGGATACGGACCAGATCGAAGATCTCAGGGCCGATCTTGAGCGAGCTGCCCGCGGCGGCCGTGACGATGGCGGACTGGCCGTCGTTGGAAACCCGTAGGACACCGGGCTTGTAGCGCATTTCCAGGGGCTGCCGGCCGAACTGCGCCTGGTCCAGCGTGCGGTTGGGACCCGGCGCGGGGCAGGCCTGCGCGAGGCCGGCCGCCTTGGGCGGCTCAGCCGACGGCTGCTGCGCGGCGAGCAGCGCATTCTGGGCAGCGAGCTCGCGTAGTTTTTCTTCCAATGTCTCGATTTCACCCTTGAGCGAACGGATCTGGCTGCGCAGATCCTTGGCCTGCGCGCCCGAGCGCTCAAGCTGCTCGCGAAGGTCGGATGCCTGTTTCGCTTTGACGAAGGACACAGTGCCCAACACGGCGACCAGGATGACGGCCAGCAGAATGAGCGCCAGACGAAGAATGACTTTCATGATCGGATGTCCCGGGGAACCTGTTGCGACGCAAGGCAACCTCTGCCCTGAGGCAGACAAACGTACGAGTTACTGCTTTCGGTCGAGAAGCGGCGAGCGTTAAGGCCAATCCGCTGCTAGTATCATCGGCACCGGATTGCGTGGCTTGAGTGCCATTATGAATAAATTGCTCGGCGGTATCGTGATCGGCGCGCTGCTCACAGCCAGTATCTACGGCCTCGTGAACATGGTGTTCGATGAAAGCAGTGCCCCTGAAATCCCGCAGGACATCCTCGCCCAGCGGCGCACAGGCATGATCGATCTCATTTGCGAACTACAGCTCGATCTCGACGGCCAGCTTGCGCTCGGCATCAACGCCAACGAGCCAGCGCGTATGTCACTCGCCCAGATCGACTTCGATCGCAAGTCGGGGTGGTACCAGGGGCGGCTGTCCATCTCCGAGGGACGGGCGGGCAATCTCACTGTGGTCGGCCCGCGCCTCATTGTGAGCCGCCCCGCCATGTTCCAGCGTTTCGGCGTCACCATCAGCAAGGAAGAATTCGTGATCGACCGCAGCAGCGGCTCGTTCACCCAGTCCATCAGCACGCAGGATGGCCGCAACATCACCCTGATTCGCGGCACCTGCGCACAGGTCATCAAACCGCCTTTCTGAAAGGCCCGCGGCTGGCCTTGTACCGGGCCGCCCGTCGGCGCTGATGCTGCGACGCAACACCGGGCATTGTCAGCCGGGTATACTGCCTGCTGGCGTTCATCCAGTCCGATCGCCGTCTTCCTTTCCCCTCCTCCCCGACGATCCTCTCCGTCTTCCCGACTGGTGCCGCAGCCTTCAGGCTGGTCGGCAGGTCGACGCAGTGCATCGCCTTGACGGAACTCCATGAGCTTTTCTTCTCTCGGCCTCGCCGAACCGCTGGTTCGCGCGGTCACCGAACTCGGTTATTCCCAGCCCACCCCCATCCAGACCCAGGCGATTCCCGCCGTGCTGGCGGGCGGTGATTTACTCGCCGCTGCCCAGACGGGCACCGGAAAAACCGCCGGATTTGTGTTGCCCATCCTGCAGCGCCTGATGCAATCGGAGCCCGCCCAGGCTGCCGAATTGGCCCCGCCCGCCGGCGGTCACCCCGGCCGCTCTCATGCGGGCCAGGGGCGGCAAGCCCGAGGGCCCGGTATCCGGGCCCTGATCCTGACACCTACCCGCGAACTCGCCGCGCAGGTCGAGGAAAGTGTCCGCGACTATGGCCGGCACCTGCCGCTGCGCTCAATGGCCATGTTTGGTGGCGTCAACATCAACCCGCAGATCGATCAGCTGCGCCGCCGTGTTGACATTCTCGTCGCCACCCCCGGGCGGTTGCTTGACCATGTTTCGCAGCGCACGGTGGATTTGTCATCCGTCGAAATTCTGGTGCTTGATGAAGCCGACCGGATGCTCGACATGGGCTTCATTCACGATATCCGGCGGGTGTTGTCGCTGCTGCCGAAGAAGCGGCAAAACCTGCTGTTTTCCGCCACCTTTTCCGACGATATCCGGTCGCTCGCCAATGGCCTTCTCGATCGGCCCGCCAGTATCGAAGTCGCGCGTCGTAACGCGCCTGCCGAGGCGGTGGAGCAGACGGTTCTGCTCGTCAATCGCGACGCGAAAAAAGAACTCCTTGCGCACCTCATCCGAGAGCGGGCCTGGTTTCAGGTGCTGGTCTTCACGCGCACCAAGCATGGCGCCAATCGGCTGGCCGAATACCTTGAAAAGGTGGGCATTAGCGCGCTTGCCATTCACGGCAACAAGAGCCAGAGCGCGCGGACCCGTGCGCTCGCCGGTTTCAAGGACAACTCCCTCCAGGTGCTGGTGGCAACCGATATCGCGGCCCGAGGCATCGACATCGACGAACTGCCGCATGTGGTGAACTTCGAGCTTCCGAACGTCTCTGAAGATTATGTGCACCGGATCGGTCGCACAGGCCGCGCCGGCGCAGCCGGCGAGGCCGTGTCGCTTGTCTGTGTCGACGAATTCGAATTCCTGCGCGGTATCGAGAAGCTGATCGGACGGACGCTGCCCCGCGAAACCGTTGCGGGCTTCGAACCTGATCTCAGCGTGCGCCCCGAGCCCATTCCGATGGGGGGGGGCCGGGTGATGCGGCCGGCTCGCGGTGGGGCGCCCAAGGGTGGTCCCACCAAATTTGGCGGCGACAAGCCTGGCTCCCGCGGCGGCTTTCCTTCGGGAAAGGGCGGCTCGCGGCCGGGGGCCAATGGCGGCGGGCGCCCCGCTGCGCCGGCTCGCGCAGCCGCAGCCCCTCATCAGGGAGCACCGGCGCGCTCAAGCGCGCCGTATGCCGCGGCAGGGCCGGCTCGCGCCGGCTCGTCACGTCCCGGGGGCGCCGCGCCGGCAGGCCAGGGCTTTGGCCACACGCGCGCTCCGGGTAGAGGGATGAGGGGGCGGTAGTATCGCAATTCGTACCGAACCGGGAGACTGCCTTGAGCGACCCGACGCTTTCTGACCTTCGTAAAGACTACGACCGCGGCGAGTTTGACGAGACCATGGCGGCCGAGGTGCCGCTTGATCAGTTTCGGCAATGGCTGAACGAGGCGATGGCCGCCAAGGTCCCTGAGCCCAATGCAATGACGCTTGCCACCGTCGGTGCCGACGGTCGGCCGTCTACTCGGGTGGTGCTCATCAAGGGGTTCGATTCGCGGGGCCTGGTCTGGTACACCAACTACCAGAGCCGAAAGGGCCGGCAGCTTGCAGGCAACCCCCATGCCGCGCTTCAGTTCCACTGGGTGGAGATGGAGCGCGTGGTGCGGATCGAGGGCCGGGTTGAATTCGGCGATGCCGCCGAAGCTGACGCTTACTATGCCTCGAGGCCGCTCGCCTCCCGGATCGGCGCCTGGGCGTCCGATCAGAGCGAGGTGCTGGCTTCACGCACCGATCTGGTCAAGCGTACGGCTGAAATGGGGCTTCGGCATGGGCTCAACCCGCCGCGGCCGCCACACTGGGGCGGGTATCGGCTGGTTCCCGATTACTTCGAGTTCTGGCAGGGGCGCCGCTCGCGGCTGCACGACCGCATTTGCTACCGTTTGCAGCCGGATGGGCGGTGGACCCGCCAGCGGCTGTCGCCCTGACGAGCGCTACCCCGCTTTTGCGTTACTTCACGAGCAGGGTCGGCACCGCTGACAGCTCGATCACGCGCGTGGCGACCGACCCCACCAACAGATCGGCGAGCGAACTGCGACCCTTCGATCCCATCACGATCAGGTCGAATCGCCCGCGTGCGGCGGCATCGGCGATTTCTGCGGCGACATGTCCGCGTCGGATGATCATGTCATGGTCGATGCCAGCTTTATCGAGGGCTTTGCGCGCCGCGGCGAGGTCGGTTTCTGATTCGTCGCGCAGGTAATTGTCGATTGCGTCCTTGCCGACGAAGCGGCTGGCGTGGCGCAGTGCGATGTCATCGTGCACGCTGATCAGTGAGATGCGAGTGGTGCCGGTCAAAGCCCCCGCGAGCTTGATGGCGTGACGCACCGCACGAAGCGAGGTTTTCGAGCCGTCACAGGCGACGAGGATTTTCATTCAGACTCTCCACTGGATGACGGGTGCAACCCGGTCCATTTGGGCGCGAACGGTTGAGCGACGCCGATCAGGTCGAGCATACGGGCGCAGCTGTGGTCAATCAGCGCTTCGATGCTGTCCGGGCGCAGGTAAAAGGCGGGTACGGGGGGGAAGATGATGCCGCCCATTTCGGTGACCGAGGCCATGTTGCGCAGATGCGCGAGATTGAGTGGCGTTTCGCGTACGGCGAGCACCAGGCGGCGACGCTCCTTCAGCATGACATCAGCCGCGCGGGTAATGAGGTTGTCCCCGTACCCCTGAGCGATGGCTGCCAGTGTTTTCATTGAGCACGGCGCGATCACCATGGCTTCGATCGGGTAGGACCCCGAGGCGATGC
>JAGWXN010000491.1 GCA_018969885.1 Betaproteobacteria bacterium
GCACGGCAGATCCAGCCGGATGACCCGGCCTTCATCGTCTACACCTCAGGCACAACGGGCCACCCCAAAGGGGCCCTGGTCACACACGGCAGGCATCTGGCGGGAGCGGCGAATCTGATCCTGCATTATCCCGAGCTCGGCAGGCCGCAGCGTACCGTCATCTACCTGCCGCTCTGCCACGTGCTCGGGCGAGATGTGGCCTGGACACTGCCGCTTCTGGGCGGCGTGGTGCCGCACTTCGGCGAAGACCCGGAAGACCTGGCGACCACGTTCTTCGAGGTCGCCCCCACCGTACTCATCACCGTGCCACGCTATCTCCAGAAATTTGCAGCGGGCGTACTGGTGGGCATCCGGAATACGCGCGGTATCAAGGCCTGGGCCTATGAGCTCGCAATGAGCGCGGCACGCGTTCATGCGCGAGCGCGCTGGCAGGGCGAGCCGGGCCTGCTGGTGGCTGCGGGCGCGGCCGCCGCGCGCGCGCTGGTGCTGCGACGGGTGCTCAACAAGCTCGGTCTGGATAAGCTCAATCTCGTGTTGTGCGGCGGCGCACCGCTTCCGGCTGACACCGCCGCGCTATGGCAAATCTGGGGTGTGGACGTGCGGGAAATCTACGGTCAGACTGAAGAAGCGGGGGCCATCATCACCGGCCAGCGCGGTCCGTTTCCGCGCCCGGGCGACGTGGGTGAACTCGCTGCGGGCTGGGAGATGAAACTCGTACCGGTCGATGAGGGCGCCAGCGAACCCCTCCCCGGATCGGTTGAGCGCGGCGAAATCTGGCTTCGAGGCGATTGTCGCTTCGAGGGCTACTGGGGTCAGCCCGAGGCGAGTGCAGAGGTACTGCAAGCCGATGGCTGGCTACGCACTGGCGACGTGGGCGAACTCAGCAACGGGCGCCTGAAGCTCGTGGACCGTGCGCGCGATTTCATCGTAACCGCCGGTGGCAAGACGCTCTCGCCCTCAACCATTGAAAACCTGCTTCGCGCGAGCCCCTATGTCGCCGAAGCCATCGTGATCGGTCATGCGCGCAAATATCTCACCGCACTGATCGAGATTGATTACGACACCGTATCGGATTGGGCTCGCGCGCAGAATATCGCCTATACCGGCTTTGCAAGCCTGGTCGAACATCCCCAGGTGGGGGCCCTGATCGAGCGCGAAATCGGCCAGGCCAACAGCCAGCTCGCGCGCGTTGAAACCATCAAGGCCTTTCGTATCCTTCCCAAGATGCTCGACCCTGAAACCGAGGGCGAACCGGTCACCCCCACACGCAAGGTCAAGCGCAAGCAGATGGAGGCCAGGTTTCACGATCTGATTGAATCAATGTACGGTGACGGCGAAGCGCGTCTGCTCGCCGAGGCTGCGGCCGGCATGCTGAAATAACTTCGTTCGAATTCATCAAACCAGAAGGGAGACTCATTCCATGAAGCGTCAGACACTCACGCTTTTGTCGGCGGCGGCAATCGCGGCAACCGCGGCCAGTGCGCAGGCCCAAAATGCCTATGTGGTGGGCGTCACCGCCGCCATGACCGGGCCGGCTGCAGGCACCTACGCACCGGTCATGGATGCGCTCAGGGCCTACATCGATCATGTGAACGGCAAGGGCGGGGTCAATGGGCGACCAATTCAGCTCATCATCGCCGATGATCAGGGCGAGCCCTCGCGCGCAGCCGCCAACGCGAAAAAACTGCTGAATCAGGATCGCGTTGTGCTGCTGATCAACAGCAGCTTGTCTTCCACTTATGCGCCGGTGGTGGCCGACAGCAAGCGCGCCGGTGTGCCACTGCTCTTCGCCGGATCAGCCTGTCCCAAGGAAACCTATCCGCCGGCAGACCCGCTTCAGTTCTGCTCCACCGCTTTCGGGGCCACCTTCGATTCGCGCGCCGCGCTCGACTTCATCAAGAGTCAGGCCAAAGAGCCAGTGCGCCTGGGGCTGGCCGCGATGGCGATTCCCCTGTCGCGCGGCGAGATTGATTTCGCCGAAGGCCTGTCTAGACAAGTAGGCATGACGCCGGTCGACAAGCAAATCACCCCTCCCCCCACACCTGACTACACGCCCTTCGCCACCAAGCTGAAGGACGCCAATCCCAATTGGGTCTGGGCCTGGTCACCCTGGATTTCCCAGGTTCGCACGTTTGAGGCAATGCGTCGCCTGGGCTGGAACGGCCAGTACGTGGCCTGGGCGCACCT
>JAGWXN010000492.1 GCA_018969885.1 Betaproteobacteria bacterium
AGGCTGCCATCCTCCAGTCGCGCCTCGCGGCGTTCCGGGAAGGCGCCAGAGGAGACCTGCTGCTCGAAACCGAACCGCTGCTGGTAGCGTCCTGTGACGAGACCTGCACGAGAGGGGCTACAAAGCGGCGCCGAACTGTAGCCTGCGGTGAAGGTGACACCGCCCCGCCCGATGCTGTCGATATGGGCCGTCTGAACCAGGTCATTGCCATAAGCGGACAGGTCGCCATAGCCCATGTCGTCAGCCAGAATCACGATCACATTGGGTCGGCGCGCGGCGTTGGGGGCGGGCGAGCGTTCGGACATACACGGACTCCTGTTCGCAAAGGCAGACGCGACCGATGCTGCCGGGGGGCAACGTTTCGCGAGAAGACCTACTCTACCGCTGCGAAGGAATGGTGTCTAAGGTGCCTGTTTCAGCGCGCGGCGGACATGCCTTGGAGTAAGGCGTCCGAAAGCGTGGTCCAGCCGACGATAGCGCCCTGTGCGCGGATCATGGATAGGGTTGCAGCCTTGTAGTCGGGGAAGTAGCTCTCAGTACAGTCTTCGATTAACAGACAGTCGTAGCCCCGATCGTTTGCCTCGCGCATCGAAGTCTGGACACAGACCTCGGTGGTGACGCCCATAAACACCAAGTGGCTGATGCCCCGCAGGCGCAGACGCTCGTCGATACCGGTTGCATAAAACATACCCTTACCCGGTTTATCGATGATCCATTCGCCCGCGACTGGTCGAAGCGGCTCGATGATTTCGCAGCCGGGTTCGCCTGCGACCAAAATACGTCCCATCGGGCCGAGGTCCCCAATCCGAAGCGTGGGCGATCCTCGCGTGCGCTTCGCGGGCGGGCAGTCTGACAGATCAGGGCGGTGCGCCTCGCGCGTGTGCAGCACCAAGCCACCGGCTGCACGCCAGCCAGCGAGGACACGCTGGCAGGCGGGTACGATCGATGCCAGTCGGGAGACGTCATTACCCAAAGATTCGCCAAAGCCACCAGGCTCGATGAAATCACGCTGCATGTCGATCAGCACCAGCGCGGCGTGGTTGAATTCGCAATTGAAGGCGAAGGGCAGGGCATCGATTCGCATCAGACGGTCTCCGGTATCCTGGCTGCCCTCGCAGTCGGATCGGACTGTGCGCCACCCATGAAGGCGCCGAGCACGTTTCGTTGTGCGCCCTGAGCAGCGGTTTCGTGCACGATGACCCCCTCGCTCATCACCACGATCCGGTCGGCGAGTTCAAGCAGTTCATCGATATCTTCACTGACCAACAACACAGCGCCGCCGCGGTTTCGGACCTCGACGATCCGTTGATGAATATCGCTGACCGCGGCAAAGTCCAGTCCGAAAACCGGATTCATCGCGATCAGCACGTTGATTTCGCCGGCCAGCTCGCGCGCGAGTACTGCGCGCTGCACGTTGCCGCCCGACAAACTGCGGATGGGTGCGCCCTCGCCCTGGGTCTTGATGCCGTAGTCGGTGATCCAGCGTCGAGCACGCTCCCGCCAGCGGCTGGTGCGAAGCACGCCCGCCAGACTCATCGGCGCTACGTCGAAATCGCGGAGCGCCATGTTGTCCGAAACGCTGAGTGATCCAACCGATCCGTTCCGGAGCGGCTCTTCTGGCAGGCTTCGCAACTTCAGCTCGCGGTTCTGTCGGCGGGTGCCGTCGTAGCGTGTACCTCTTACCAAGACGCGTCCGGAAAATCGCGGTCGCTGCCCAACGATGGCCTCGATGAGTTCGCGTTGACCGTTCCCTGATACCCCGGCAATGCCCACTATTTCTCCCGCTTGCACGGTCAGGTTCACCCCGTTGACAGCGAACGTGCCGCGATCGCTACGGACGCGCAGACCCTCCACCGTGAGCGCGGGCGCGCCGTGCGCTTCGCCGACGGTGGGGCGGCTGGGAGGCCTTGAAGGGGATACGTCCTTTCGGCTGGAGTCTTGGCCCACCATCGCCTCGGCAAGCGCATCGGGGTAGGTTGAACTCACAGCAACATGGAGCGCGCTGCGTCCGCGCCTGAGAACGGTGACGTCATCGGCATAAGCCATCACCTCACGAAACTTGTGCGTGATGAGCAGGACCGTGCACCGGCCGCTGTGCGCGAAAGCGCGCACATGGGCGAGCACTTCGTCGGCTTCCTGCGGCGTGAGCACCGAAGTGGGTTCGTCTAGGATGAGCAGGCGGG
>JAGWXN010000493.1 GCA_018969885.1 Betaproteobacteria bacterium
ACCATGCTCGATCTGGGTGCGAACGTCGACTGCGAGCCCGTTCACTACCTGCAGTTTGGTTTGATGGGTGCCGCATTGATAACCGCGCTTGAGCGCCGCGAGCGACCCTCGGTGGGCCTTCTCAACATTGGCGAGGAAGTCATCAAAGGCAACGACGCGGTTCGGCAGGCTGCCGAATTGCTCCGAGATAGTCCGCTCAATTTCATCGGCAATGTGGAAGGCAATGACATCTACGAAGGCCGGGTTGATGTGGTCGTGTGTGACGGGTTCGTAGGAAATGTTGCGCTCAAGACCTCGGAAGGGCTTGCCAGAATGTTGGGACAGATGATCCGGGAGGAGTTCAGCCGCAGTCTCCTGTCCCGGCTGGCAGCGCTCGCGGCCATGCCGGTTCTACGGCGCTTCAAGCAGCGTGTTGATCCTGGCCGTTACAACGGTGCCTGCCTTGTGGGGTTGCGCGGTGTTGTCGTGAAGAGCCACGGGTCTGCCGACGCCTCAGGCTTCGAGATGGCGCTGCAGCGCTGCGCGGATGCTTGCAGAAATGGGCTTCCCGAACGCATCGCTGCGGCCATTCCACGCGCACACGGTGCGCCAGCTGACGCTGCGGTTGCAACCGGGGTGCACTGATATGTCGCGATACTCCAGAATCGCTGGCACCGGTAGCGCCTTGCCTCCTGATTGCGTGAGTAACGCCGAGCTCGTGCGCCGTCTGGCCGAGCGTGGCGTTGAAACCTCCGACGACTGGATCGTGGAGCGAACCGGAATTCGGCAGCGTTATCTGGCCGATCCCGATACCGCCAGCAGCCACCTCGCCACCCGGGCAGCGCGTGCGGCGCTGGAGGCAGCAGGTCGCGAACCAGCCGAAGTTGATCTGATCATCGTCGCCACGTCCACGCCCGATTTCGTCTTTCCCAGCACCGCCTGTCTGGTGCAAAAGGCCCTCGGACACTCTGGCGGCGCCGCCTTCGATGTCCAGGCGGTGTGTAGTGGGTTCGTATACGCGCTTGCAACCGCTGATTCCATGATCCGTACCGGCCTGGCCACTCGCGCCTTGGTGATTGGTGCTGAGGTGTTTTCCCGCATTCTTGACTGGAACGACCGCGGAACCTGCGTGCTGTTCGGTGATGGTGCGGGTGCTGTGCTGCTGGAGGCGTCTGACGAGCCAGGCGTGCTTGCCAGCCGGCTGCATGCCGATGGACGCTATGAGGGCATTCTGCGTACCCCCGGCAATGTCTGCGGCGGCGCGGTTATTGGTTCACCCCTCCTCACCATGGATGGTCAGGCGGTGTTCAAGCTTGCGGTATCGGTGCTCGATGAAGTCGGACGCGAGGTGCTCGCCGCTGCGCAGCTTCCGCTTGATCAGCTCGACTGGCTGATCCCCCACCAGGCCAATGTCCGGATCCTTCAGGCCACCGCCCGTCGCATGGGGCTGGACCCGGCCAAGGTCGTGGTCACGGTCGATCAGCATGCCAACACATCGGCTGCGTCGGTGCCGCTTGCGCTCGATCTTGCGGTGCGCGATGGTCGCATCCGAACCGGTCAGCATGTGCTGCTCGAGGGCGTTGGAGGCGGATTCGCCTGGGGCGCCGTGCTTGTTCGAATGACAGGAGCTCATTGATGTCACTTGCCTTCGTATTTCCGGGGCAGGGTGCGCAAACCGTTGGAATGCTTAACGGGTTTGCTCAATCCGCAGCGGTGTCGGGTCTGCTGGAAGACGCGGACCGGGCGCTTGGAGAGTCTCTCTCAGGGCTGATCGCCAACGGCCCCGCCGAATCGCTCGCGCTCACAGTCAACACGCAACCCGCCATGCTGGTTGCGGGCCTCGCCTGCTACCTCGCCTGGCGCGAAGCGGGGGGCCCCGAACCGGCGGCGGTTGCGGGCCACAGCCTGGGCGAATACACCGCCCTCACCGCAGCCGGCAGTTTTAAGGTGGCAGATGCTGTGAGACTGGTGCGCTTGCGGGCGCAGGCCATGCAGGAAGCGGTGCCCGTTGGCACCGGGAGCATGGCTGCAATTCTGGGCTTGACCGACGATCAGGTGCGCCAGGCTTGCTCTGAGGCGAGCACCGCCGCCGAGGTGGTCGAGGCGGCCAATTACAACGCGCCCGCGCAGGTGGTGATCGCGGGCCACAAGTCTGCCGTTGATCGCGCCTGTGAACGGGCGAAGGTGCTCGGTGCCAA
>JAGWXN010000494.1 GCA_018969885.1 Betaproteobacteria bacterium
GACTACCCGATGATCATGGACACTTTCGGATGCACGCCGAAGTTCCTCGCCGAGCAGCCCAAGGCGGCCAAGGCGCTTGCCGATGCCTACTTCGATTCGCTTGCCATGATCAAGGCCGAGCCGCAGAAGAGCTTTGGCATCATGGGCGCAGACGTGAAGCAGAGCGCTGAGGCCTTTGAGAAAAGCCAGTCTTATCTTCGCTGGCAGGATCGTGCGGCGAACCTGAAGTTCTTTGCGGGCGAACATGGTGACTTCAGCAAGAAAGCGGCTGAGATCCTGCTCGAGGCCGGCATCATCAAGACGGTTCCCGACCTCGGTAAACTCGCCGATACCCGCTTCATCCAGTAACGTCCTACGGCCCCCAGTCACCCGCGCGGCCGCCTCGTCCTGTCGAAGCGGCCGCCAGGTGTCTGCGGCGGCTTCTGCCTGCCCCGCATGAAACCCCTCGTACCGGTCACCTTTGCTACCCGCGTGGTGCTGGGCATTCTGTTTTTTGTCGTGTTCTTTGCCGCCTGGGCGTTTGCCACGCTGGGGGGGTATGTCTCCAAAACCTTCCTCGCCGATCCGATCACCATGTTCCGGTCGGGCTACGTGCTGCTTACCGAGATGGCGTTTGCCCATGACATCATGATGACCGTCTGGCGGGTGGTGGGGGGCTTCGTCATTGCAGCGGTGATTGCTTTGCCGCTTGGCGTGGCGATGGGGGCCTACAAGCCCATCGAAGCGTTCTTCGAGCCTTTCATCAGCTTTGCCCGCTACCTGCCGGCCAGCGCGTTCATTCCGCTTCTCATTCTTTGGGCGGGGATTGGCGAGGCGCAAAAGCTCGCGCTCATCTTCATTGGCAGCTTCTTTCAACTTGTCCTGATGATCGCTGTCATCGTGGGCAATACCCGACGCGATCTGGTGGAGGCTGCCTACACGCTGGGGGCAGGCGACCGATCGCTTATCTGGCGGGTGCTGATTCCGGGTGCTGCGCCCGATATCGCTGAGACGCTGCGGATGGTGCTGGGTTGGGCCTGGACCTACGTGATTGTTGCCGAGCTGATTGGCGCCTCAAGCGGCATTGGGCACATGATCACGGACAGTCAGGCGCTGCTTGCGACCGACCAGATCATCTTCGGCATCATCGTGATTGGCGTGATCGGTTTGTTGAGTGATCTGTTCTTCAAGCTCATGAACAGGCGGATGTTTCCCTGGGCGGTACTCGGGCGATGACTGCGGCAACACGACCCCCCATTCTCGCGGTGCGGGGTGTAGAGCGCAGGTTTGAGTCGTCCAACGGGAGCACGCTTGCGCTTCAGGCGACCGATCTCGATGTGGCGGAGAATGATTTTGTGACCATTCTCGGTCCGAGCGGCTGCGGGAAAAGCACGCTGCTTCGGATCGTGGCAGGGCTGGACCACCCCACTGCGGGCGAAGTCCGGCTCGATGGCCGGCCGGTCCGCGGGCCTGGCGCTGACCGCGGCATGGTGTTTCAGAGTTACACCTTGTTCCCGTGGCTCAGTGTGCTCGACAACGTGTGTTTCGGGCTGCGCGAACGCGGTTTGCCGAGGGCGCAGCAGGTTGAAATTGCGCAGGGCTTCATCGCGAAAGTGGGGCTGAATGGTTTCGAGCACCACTACCCTAAGCAACTATCGGGTGGGATGCAGCAGCGCACCGCACTCGCCAGGGCGCTGGCCAATGGACCGCGTATGCTGCTCATGGATGAGCCCTTCGGTGCGCTTGATCATCAGACCCGCGAGCTGATGCAGGAGCTCCTGCTTGGCATCTGGGAGGCAGAAGCCAAGACCGTGCTGTTCGTCACCCATGATATTGATGAAGCGGTTTTCATTGGCAGTCGGGTCGTGCTGATGAGCGCACGGCCTGGGCGCATCAAGCTCGACCGGGCAGTGCCATTGCCGCACCCGCGGCATTATTCGGTGAAGACCGCGCCGGAGTTCTCAAGTCTGAAGGCGGAGCTGACTGAGGCAGTGCGAGTTGAAGTGCTAGCGGGGGGGTTCGCCTCTTAGGTGCGCGTCGGCCGGGGCGGTAGCCGTGCGGCGGATCGACTGGCTGCGCCGGCGCTTGCGCGCCGGTACCCTCGGTGAGCAGACGCCGGGCGGAGGCGGACACAAACTCGCTCGCTGGCGCTCGCTCAAACATGTGTCCGCCTGGTGGGAAAGCGCATGCGCTTTCC
>JAGWXN010000495.1 GCA_018969885.1 Betaproteobacteria bacterium
GGGATCGGGATCACGGTCGGCCACGCCTGGCGCACGCAGCCACTCAGCGAGCTTTGCCTGATGCTCACCCAGCGCGGGCGCAGGCCCGCAGATCTGCCAGGCCGTCGCGGTGCTCAGCCACTTGCTCACCGGATAGCACAGCGTTCGTCCGAGCTCAGGGTGTTCAATCTCTGAAAAGGTCGCACGCTGCTGCCAGTGCGGATCGGTCGCGTTTTCATGCGGCTTTCTTACCGGCGCCCATAGCAGCCCCGCCTCCTGCGCGACCTGCCAGGGCACGGTGTCGTAGCGCCAGGCCCGCATGAAACGCTGCACCACATCGAGGGCGTACATGGTGGCCTCATCGGTACCCGCTGAACCCGGAATGGTGCGCGCCTTGAAATCGGCCTCGTCAGCGGGCAGCTCGAGATCGGCGGCCATCTGCCAGCGATCGAGAAAGGGCACGAGCTTTGCCTTGTCGCGCGCCGACACGCCCCAGGTCATGACCCAGCGGCCATCCTTGGTGTGGCTGACATTGGGCGAGCGGCTGGGTAGCTCGACCGCGTGGCGCGCGGTCTGACGAAAGACCGGCGCACGCCGCATTACCCACGACATCACATCGATCTCGGTATTCTTCGATACCGCCTCATGCACCGCGCAGCACAGATCCTGACCCTCTCCGGTACGCGCCCGGTGTAGAAGCGCCGCCACGATGGCGGCCGCCAGCTGATCACCGGCAATGTGATAGGCATGCCAGCTCTGCGGGGCGATCGGTGGCGTGTCGTACTGGCCGGTGGGGTCGGGGTCATAACCGCAATTCATCATCACGCCGCCGAGCGCCAGATGCACCAGATCACCCGCCTGAAAATCTTTCCATGGGCCGCTGTCGCCAAATGGGGTCATGCGGGCATGGATCAGCCGGGGAAAGCGTTCTGAAAGCAACTTCTCGGGCGAGAGGCTTGCCGCGAGGCGGCCGTTGGTGCCATCAACCAGGATGTCCGCGGATGCGATGAGGGCGAGTATCTGCTCGCGGTGCTGCATGTTGCCCGCGTCCAGGACCACCGATCGTTTGCCCCGGTTGTAGTTCATGAAAAAAAGCGATCGATCAGGACCCGGCTGATCACCGACAAACGGCCCGATGGTGCGCGTGGGACTGCCCGAGGGCGGCTCGATCTTGATCACTTCGGCGCCGAGCCCGGCAAGCACCAGGCCCACGTATTCGGCTGATTCATCGGCCACCTCGACCACCCGGAGTCCCGCCAGCATGCCGGGCTTTCTGGCGGGCGCGAGGCGCCGTGCGAGAGATTCGGCCGAGCTTGAGGGCGTGGACATGGCAATCTCGATTGGATTCAATGAAACGTTGGATCGGTAGACCGCGCGATGTGGCCTACCATCTTCCAATAGCCTTCGAAGCCGGAGCGTGCGAGGCTTTCCTGATCGCATGCTCAGGCGCTGGGCATTCTAATCACCGGAGACGCCCCCATGAAACGCAGTTTCGTTGCAGCATTTCTGTTTCTGCTTGCCGGCGCAGTCACCGCGCAGCCCTGGCCCAATCAGTCGGTTCGGTTGGTGGTGCCCTTCGCACCCGGTGGTGGCGTGGACACCATGGCACGCATCCTCGCGCAACCCCTTGCGCAGCGACTTGGGCAATCGGTAGCCGTGGACAACCGCGGCGGTGCGGGCGGCAATATCGGCACCGAGGTCGCCGCGCGCTCAAAGCCCGATGGCTACACCATCCTGATGGCCTCGGTCAGCCCGAATGCCGTGAATGTTCATCTTTATTCAAAGCTGCCGTTTGATCCCATCCGCGATTTCGAGCCGGTCATCTATTTCTCCCAAGTACCCAACATCCTGGTGGTGGTTGCCGGCTCACCGTACAACTCGGCCCGCGAATTGATCGATTTCGCGCGCGCCAACCCGAACAAGGTGAGCTACGGCTCGGCGGGCGTAGGCTCGTCACACCATCTGGCCGGACAGATGCTTGCAACCCATACCGGCGTGCAACTCATGCACGTCCCGTATCGCGGTGCCGGCATGGCGCACTCCGACCTGCTCGCCGGCACGATCACCCTCATGATGGACACCACCGCGCCGGTTTCCTTCGTGGCAGCCGGCAAGATGAAGGCGCTTGCTGTGGCGGCCGACAAGCGTTCGCCAGCGTTTCCGCAGCTCCCCACTTTCTCCGAGCTGGGGATCA
>JAGWXN010000496.1 GCA_018969885.1 Betaproteobacteria bacterium
GGCGCAGGCACAGCTTGAGCGGGCACGCGCCGAGCAGACCGCCGGCCAGGCTGCCCTCGGCCCGACGCTCGAAGCCGGGGCGAACGCGAACCGCGGTAACACGCAATACCCTTTGCCGCTATCGCGGACCGCCGGGGCGTCGGTCGCTGCGAGCTGGGAGGCCGATCTGTTCGGTCGCAACCGATTTGCAGCGCAGGCCGCGCAGGCCCGCGCTGACGCCGCGCAGGCGCTTTGGCACGATGCCCGTGTTGTCGTGGCAGCCGAAACCGCAGTTCAGTACCTGAGCCTGCGCTACTGCGAGGCCGTTCTCGAACAGGCGGCAGCCGATCTGCGCGCGCTGGAAGCACTGACCCACCTTGCTCGCCTGAATGCGGACGCAGGCCTGCAAAGCTCGGCAGCCGCCGACGGTGCCGCGGCGCGGCAGGCCGGCGCACGCTCGCGCCTCCTTGCGCAGCAGGCCGCGTGTGACCTTGACGTCAAAGCGCTCGTTGCCTTGACAGCACTTGCCGAACCCGAGCTACGACAACGCCTCGCCCGCCGTGCCGGACGCGATCTGGATGTTCCGCCGGCGATGGTGGTGCAAAGCGTACCGGCACAGGTGGTCGCGCAGCGCCCCGATGTGCTCGCCGCCGAACGCGACGTGCTGGCCGCAGCCAGCCTCGTGGGCGAAGCCCACACCCTGCGCCTTCCGCGGCTTTCCCTGGGCGGCTCGATCGGAGCATTCAGCGTACGAGGTGGCCCCCTCACCGCAGACCTGAACACCTGGTCGGTTGGGCCGATCCGCCTGCAGGTGCCCGTATTCGATGGCGGCGTGGCTCAAGCACGCGTCAAGGCAGCGCAGGCTGAGTTCGATCACGCGGTCAGACAATTCGATGCCAAGGCACGTCAGGCGATTCGGGAGGTGGAAGAGGCGCTCATCCGGGCGCACTTCACTTCTCAGCGACTCACCCAGGTGCGCAGCGCGCGCCTTGCGCTTGAACGGTCGCTGCGTGCCACTGAACAACGCGTGGCCGCTGGCCTCGACTCCCGGCAGTCGCTCGAAGAGGCACGACGCGCCGTCATCGACATTCGACTCAATGAACTGGCAACCGTACGCGAGGGCCTGATCGCAGGCGTTTCGCTCTATCGCGCTGCCGGCGGCGGATGGAACACCCCATGAAGCGATTATTTTTAACGGGTGATCGGCCCATGATCACGCTAATTTCCCGACCGCGGGCGACCGTCCGTTTCGTTGTATTCGCGACCCTCGCAGCAATCGGTCCGATGGTGGGCTTCCCAGGTACCGTCACCGAAGCTCAGACTGCGCCCCCCAGACCGGCGCTCAGCGTATCGGCGATCACGCCAACCCGCGAGACACTCGCCCTCCGCCTGCCCGCCAACGGCAGTATCGCCGCCTGGGATGAGGCCCCGATCGGCGCAGAGACCGTGGGCCTGCGCCTGGTCGAGGTCCGAGCGTCGGTAGGCGATACGGTCCGACGAGGCGATGTCCTGGCGGTGTTCGCGTCAGCCACCCTGGAAGCAGACCTTGCACAGGCGGAAGCCGCTGTCCGGGAACTCGAAGCACAGTGGGCAGAGGCGCGCGACAACGCCGAGCGCGCACGAAAACTCCGCGGCACCGAGGCACTGAGCGCCACACAACTCGCCCAGTACTTGTCCGCTGAGCAGATCGCTGCGGCACGTCTTCAAGGCGCGCGGGCACAGGAACAGGGCGCCCGCGCCCGATTAGCGCAGACCCGCGTCCTGGCGCCGGATAGCGGCATCATCAGCGCCCGCGCGGCGAGTGTCGGTTCGGTGCCGCAGCCTGGACAGGAACTGTTTCGGCTGATCCGCCAGGGTAGATTGGAGTGGCGCGCCGAGGTGACATCGGACGAACTGCTGCGCATCAAGCCCGGCACGCCGGCTCAGCTTGACCTGCCCGGTGGCATCACGATCGGTGGCCGGGTACGAATGCTGGCGCCGCTGGTGGATCCTCAGACGCGCAATGCAGTGGTCCATGTTGACGTTGCCGCCATGAACAGCCCGGAGGGCGCCAGGCTTCGCCCCGGCATGTTTGTTCGTGGCCGATTCGTGCTGGGTGAGAGCAGCACGCTGGTGGTGCCGCAGTCCGCCATCGCAATGCGTGACGGCTTCAGCTACGTGTTTCGAATTGAGCCCGATCAACGCGTGACG
>JAGWXN010000060.1 GCA_018969885.1 Betaproteobacteria bacterium
GCCGGCTGAGGCCCCGGTGGGCGTGTTCATGATCTACAACACGCCGCCCTTCACGATTGCGGTGAAGGCCAATGGCCCGATCAAGTCGCCCAAGGATCTCGAGGGCCGCACCATTGGCGGCCCCGCCAATGACGGCGCGCTCAAGCTCTTCCCGGCCTTCTCAAAGGTGGCCAAGTTTGATGCGAGCAAGGTGTCGATATCAAACATGGCGCCCAATCTGCGAGAGCAGATGCTGCTGCGCGGCCAGGTTGACGGCATCTTTGGTTTCATCAACACGGTCTGGTTCAGTGCGCTGCTGGTGGGCATCGATCCCGCCAAAGATCTGCGGTTCATCAATTACGTGGACCATGGCATGGATCTCTACTCCAACACGCTGCTGTTTTCGCGTAATTTCGTGCGCGACAACCCGAAAGCGGTGGAGGGTTTCATTCGCGCGCTCAACCGTGCGGTGAAAGACGTGATTGCCAACCCGGAAGCGGGCATGGATGCGGTGATGAAGCGCGAGCCGCTCCTCAAACGCGACCTCGAGCGGGACCGTCTCTTTGCCACGCTCAAGCAGGAAATGAGTCATCCAGAGATCGCCAAGATCGGGTTTGGTGACATTGATGTTGAGCGGATGAAGCGTGCGATCTCGATCGTCGTTGAATCAAACCAGCTGCCGCGCACACCGGCGGTTGAAGAAATCTTCAATCGCTCGTTCCTGCCGCCGATGGCCGACCGGGTCATGCGCTTCTGAAGCTTTTGACTCTGACACGGAGACTCGCCGGATCATGGATCTGCAACTGAAAGACCAGGTGGTATTTATTACGGGGCCGGCCAAGGGTATGGGGCGGGCGATATCGCTCGCCTTTGCCCGCGAGGGCGCGAAGCTGGCGCTCGCCGGACGCGACACGGCGGCTATTGAGCCGGTCGCGGCGGAAGCGCGGGCGCTGGGGGTCGAGGCGATCGTACTGGGGTGCGACATCACCTCGGATACCCAGAGCGATGCCGCGGTCGCCCAGACCCTTGCGCGTTTCGGCAAGGTGGACGTGCTCGTCAATGTGGCGGGCGGGTCGGGTCCCATTGGCAAGACGGGTTGGGAAACCACCACCGACGAGTTCAATGAAATCGTTGAACTCAACATGACCGGCTGCTTCAACACCATGCGCGCCGTGCTACCCGGCATGATCGAGCGCCGTTCGGGCCGTATCGTGAATGTGGGCGGTACCTTCGGCATGCGCGGCCGCGCGGGACGCATGGCGTACTCGGCCTCGAAGTGGGGGCTGCGCGGCATCACCAAAAGCTTCGCGCTCGAGGCGGGCCCTTACGGCATCAACGTGAACTGCGTGGCGCCCGGCATGGTGGATGGGCCGCGGTTTCGCGAGAAGGTCTGCGCCAACATGGCGCAGAAACTGGGCATCACGCTGGAAGAGGCAATGACGCGCCACGCCGCTGACTACGCGCTTCGCCGCGTCTCCACCGACGAGGATGTGGCGAACGCCTGCCTGTTTATGGCGAGCGTCGTGTCGCGCCAGATTACGGGCGTTGACCTGCCGGTTGATGGCGGCTGGGCCATGCTGTGAAGGATGAATCAATGAATGCAATGGTTGACTTGGTCATTCGGGGCGCTCAGGTGGTGAGTGGCACTGCGATCTACCGCGCGGCGGTGGCGGTAAACGGCGAGAAGATCGTGGCGGTGGGCGATGACGACCTCATGCCGCCTGCCCGAGAAACCGTGGATGCCACCGGCCTTTATCTGCTGCCGGGCGCAATTGATAGCCATGTGCATTTCCGTGATCCCGGCTATGTGCACAAAGAGACCTGGAAGACCGGCTCTGCAGCTGCGGCGTGCGGCGGGGTTACCACCGTTTTCGAAATGCCAAACACCAACCCACCCACCGGAACGGTTGAAGCGTTGCGGATGAAGCTGGACGCGGCACGATCCTCTTATGTCGACTACGGCATTCACGCGCTGTTTGGTGATGATTCCGTCGACCGGCTTGAAGAACTACTTGATGCCGGTGCCACCAGCTTCAAGGCCTTCGTGGGCAACACCTTTGGCAACCTGCCCGCGCCTACCGATGGCGCTTTGCTAGAGGGCTTCGAGACGCTCGCTGCGAGGGGTGTGCGCACGGTGGTGCACGCCGAAAATTCATCGATCATGGCGCGGCGCGAACTGAAGCTGAAGGCAATGGGTCGTACCGATCCCCTCGCGCATCTGGCAGCACGTCCTGCGGTGGCTGAAATCGAAGCCATTGGCCGGGTGATCACGCTGGCCGAATGGACGGGGGCCCGAATCCATATCGCGCATCACAGCTCGGCTGATTCGCTTTTTCTGATCCGTGAGGCCAAGCGCAGAGGCGTGGACATCACGGTTGAAACCTGCCCGCAATACATGCTGATCAATACCGATCACATGAAGAAGATCGGCGGCGTGTTGAGGCTCAACCCACCGATTCGCGAGCCGCGCCACAACGAGCCCATCTGGCAGGCGCTCAAAGAGGGCGTGATCGACATGATCGCGACCGATCACGCGCCGCACACACCGGAAGAGAAAACCCGCGAAGACATCTGGGCCTGCGACTGTGGCTTTCCCGGTGTCGAAACCCAAATGCCGCTCATGCTCACCGAAGTCAACCGGGGGCGTGCCACGCTGATGGACTATGTTCGCTGGAGCGCCGAGGCGCCCGCGCGTGCCTGGGGGCTGTGGCCGCTCAAGGGTCGAATCGCGCCAGGCGCCCATGCGGATCTGGTGCTGATTGACATGAACCGGCGCGGGCGGCTGAACCAGGGGCGTCTGCAGTCGATCAGTCGCATTTCGCCCTGGCATGGCCGCACCGTGGTGGGTATGCCGCTACACACCATGGTGCGTGGCCGCTTTGTGATGCGCGATGGCCAACTGCTGCCCGATGCAGCGGGCTGGGGTGCGTCGGTCAAATCGATTCAGAGCATGCCGCCTCCCGCGCCTAGGAATACCGATTCCACCACGCGGGCGATCGCTCAACGCCCACCCGACGCACCGGCGTCGGCGTGCCCACCCGCAGGCGCGCAGGATTCGCTTTGGGCCGATGAGTCGTATCTCCATCCGCTTCCACGCACAGGCCAATGATCATGCGTGTTCAAAAGGTGAGTGTGCAGCGGGTGGCGGCGAGCGGTCCGGGCGACCTTGCGGGGGTGCGCGCCCTGATTGCAGCGGGCGAGCTCGACCCCCGCGCGATCGTGGCCGTCATGGGAAAAACCGAAGGCAATGGCTGCGTGAACGACCACACGCGCGAATACGCTAGCGTGATGTGGGCGGGACTGCTTGCCGAAGCGCTGGGCTGCACCACGGATGAGGCGCATCATCGGGTTGCGCTCGTGATGTCGGGCGGCACTGAGGGCGTGCTCTCGCCCCACTTCACGGTGTTCAGTCGCAGCTGGGTCGAGGTCGCCGAGCCTTCCGCCATCAAACGCATGGTGATCGGCTGCGCGCAGACGGCGGCGTTTTCGCCCGAGCAGCTGGGTCGTCTCGATCAGGTGCAGGCCACTGCGGATGCGGTCCGTGCGGCCATGAAAGACGCCGGGCTCACCGATCCGGCCGATGTGCATTTCGTGCAGGTGAAGTGCCCGCTCCTTACTTCATCAAAGGTTGGCGACTGCCTGTCGCGAGGGCTTGAGCCGGTCACGCGCGACACCTACGAATCCATGGGCTATTCGCGGGGCGCTTCAGCACTTGGCGTGGCCGCCGCGCTGGGGGAGACCGATGTCGGCACTCTCTCGGATACCGACATCCTGTCTGATTGGGGACGCTTCTCCGGTCGCGCCTCGGTGTCGGCCGGCATCGAACTCGACAGCAATGTGGTGATCGTATTTGGCCAGTCCACCCAGAGCGCCTCCGATGTCGCCATCGGCCACAGCGTGATGCATGACGCGATCGACGCCCGGTCGGTGCGCCGCATGTTGCGCGAGCAGTTTGGTCTTGATGTGGATGCCGAGGGCGGTGCGGGCGAGCGCCTGGTGAATCTGCTCGCGAAGGCCGAGGCGAGCCCGAATGGCCAGGTACGAGGCTCAAGGCACACCATGCTGAACGACTCTGACATTCACAGCACGCGACACGCCCGGGCGGCGGTGGGGGCAGTGCTCGCATCGGTGGCTGGCCACAGCGCGCTGTATGTGTCGGGCGGGGCAGAGCATCAGGGGCCACCAGGCGGTGGGCCGGTTGCCGCAATCGTCCGACTCCAACCGGCGGCGTCCGCCGCCTGAACCCGTGAGGCAAGCGATGTCAGACCCTTCCTTCATCGAACTGAGTGACGTGTCGTTGCGCTACGGCACGGGCACGGTCGCGCTCGCCCGCACCTCGCTCTCAATTGACGCCGGCGATTTTGTTGCGCTGGTGGGCCCCAGTGGCTGCGGCAAGTCCACCATTCTCAAGCTGGTGGCCGGGCTGCTCCAGCCGACCTCGGGAGGCGTGATTGTCCGGGGACGCGAGCAGGGTAGTCCGACCGCGGGTGGCGAGCGGCTCCGTCTGGGGATCGCGTTTCAGAACCCCACCATGCTGCCCTGGCTTACGATCCGCGAAAACGTGATGATTCCGCTCAAGATCGTGCCGCCGTTTCGGGCCAGCTATCGCGCCAAGCGTCACGGTGAGTTTGCCGAGCGGGCTGAGGCGCTTCTTGCTCAGGTGGGACTCAAGGGCTTTGGCGACAAGCGGCCCTGGCAGTTGTCTGGCGGCATGCTTCAGCGCGCTTCGCTGTGCCGCGCGCTCATTCACGATCCGCAACTGCTGCTTCTTGATGAGCCTTTTGGCGCGCTGGACCAGTTCACCCGGGAAGAGTTGTGGGCCATCATGCAGAGCCTCTGGGTCGACCGTCGCCCGACCGTGCTGCTTGTGACGCACGACCTGCGTGAAGCCGCGTATCTCGCCAACCGAATTTGCGTGATGAGCTCGCGTCCAGGCCGGATTCTTGAGACGCGCGAGGTTCCCTTCGGCCGTCCGCGCACCATCGAGGCGAGCTACGCCCCCGAGATGGCCGCGCTGGTGCAGGCGCTCCGCATGCGCATTGCCGAAGCGCGCAGCCAGGAAGAAAGTGCCGACACCCAGGAGCTTGCAGCATGACTCTGTCACCGCGTGTTCGTCAGCGCCTGTTGTCGGCGCTTGCCCTGCTGTCCTTCTTTGTCCTCTGGGAAGTGATCTGTCTGGCGGGGGGCGTCTCCGATCTGATCCTGCCGCGGCCCAGTCAGATCGCTGCTGTGCTGTGGGAAAAGATGCCGCTTCTCTGGCCGCATACCGTTCAAACCCTTAAGACGACCCTGGCGGGTTTTGCGCTGGGGGTGCTGATCGGCATTGTGATTGGCGTAGCGATCGGTTCGTCCAGGCTCGCCTACGACGTGGCCTATCCGCTTCTGGTGGGCTTTTCCAGCATTCCGAAGGTGGCGGTGGTGCCGATCTTTGTGGTGTGGTTTGGTGCGGGCACTGTGCCAGCCATTCTCACCTCGATGGTGATCAGCATCTTCCCGGTGGTGGTCAATGTGGCCACGGGCCTGGCCAGCACCGAGCCCGAGCTCGAGGATGTGCTGAAGGTGCTCGGGGCAAGCCGCCGCGACGTGCTCTGGAATGTGAGTCTGCCGCGCGCCATGCCCTATCTCTTCGCATCGCTCAAGATCGCCATCACGCTCGCCTTCGTGGGCACGGTGCT
This sequence comes from Betaproteobacteria bacterium, assembly GCA_018969885.1. The sequence goes on from JAGWXN010000060.1 coordinate 5,655, forward strand.
GGCAGAAACTGTCGCGGCGAATCGCGGGATCGGTAACGTCATGATCATCGCTAGCGGCAACTTCGACGTGGCGCTGGTGTTCTCCGGGCTCGTTATTCTTGCCGCCCTGGGGGTCATGCTGTATCTGGTATCGTCGTGGCTCGAATCGCGAGTCACCGGCTGGGCGCAGCGTAAAGGTGACATGGCGATGGTCTGAATCCCGGTTTTGGTGAGTGCCATGGGTGATTCCCTGCATGATTCCGGCGGGCGGGGACACCCGACTCGCGTGCAGCAAGCGGATATTTCGCCGGCACCGCTCGGTCGCGTAGCGGTGTTTTGCGGTTCCAATTTCGGCAGCTCGCCTCACTATGCCGAGGCGACCCGGTCGCTCGGGCGTGCGTTGGGCGAACGGGGCATCGGCCTCGTTTATGGCGGGACCCATATGGGTCTGATGGGTGTACTCGCTGATGCGGCACTCGAAGCTGGGGCCGATGTCACCGGAATCATCAACCGGCGCCTTCATGAGCGCGGGCATCTGCACGACCGGCTCACGCGGCATGAAATCGTGTCCGATATGCGGGTCAGAAAGGCTCGCATGGGGGAACTGGCTGATGCCTTTATCGCTTTGCCGGGCGGATTGGGCACCCTGGAGGAACTGTTCGAGGCCGCAACGCTCACGCAACTGGGCGACCACAGCGGGCGAGCGGCCAAGCCCTGTGGTGCACTTAATGTGGCGGGCTTCTTCGACCCCATGCGCGCGCTCCTCGATCGCGCGGTCGCCGAAGGCTTCATGAAATCGGCACACAACGACATGATCGTGATGTCGCCCGACCCGCAGCAACTTCTGGATGCGCTTGCCGGCTGGCAGGCGCCCGTCGTCAACAAATGGATCACCCCTTCTCAAGGAACCGGATCATGAAAATTCGCATCACTGCTGGCGGCCATCAGTTCATCGCCGAAACCAATCCCGATGCGCCGCGCACGGTGGCCGCCTTCGCCAAACTGCTGCCCTATCGTCAGAAAATCATCCATGTGCGCTGGAGCGGCGAAGGTTGCTGGGTGCCGCTTGGCGACTGGGTGCTGGAAGACGGCGAGGGCAAGGTGAGTTTCGAGAATGCGACCAGCCACCCGGCCCCGGGCGATATCCTGTTCTACCCCGGCGGCTACAGCGAAACCGAAATCATCATGGCCTACGGTGCATGCTGCTTTGCGAGCAAGCTGGGTCAGCTGGCGGGCAATCATTTCCTCACCATCACCGAGGGTCGTGAAAACCTTCGCACGCTGGGCGTGAAAGTGCTCTGGGAAGGCGCGCAGGACATCGTGTTCGAAGCGATCGGCTGAGCCTGATCGGATGACGCCGGATGCGGGCCCGACCCCATCGCCAGCCGGGCTGCGCGTAGGCGAACTGAGAGCGCGCCTTCGTGCGCTGGGTGCCGGGCCTCTTCACGAGGCCCGGGTGATGCGGCTCTGGACCCACGCGCAGCCCTGGGACGGTCCGCGACGGCATCCGGCGGATCATTTTCCGCGGACGCTCGACCACGCACTTCCTGAGCTCATTCAAACGCTGGCGGGGCTTGCACGGCTGCAGGTTCGAGAATCGAGCAGCGACGACGAAGGCGAGCGGCTCCTCTTTGCACTCTCGGACGGGCAGACCGTGGAGTCGGTGCTGCTCGCGCGCGGTGGCGTCTGCGTGTCCACGCAGGTGGGGTGTGCGGTGGGCTGCACCTTTTGCATGACCGGTCGATCTGGTCTGCTGCGTCAGTTGGGCAGCGCAGAGATCGTGGCGCAGGTGGTGGAGGCCCGCCGCCTGAGACCGGTTCGCAAGGTGGTGTTCATGGGAATGGGAGAGCCTGCGCACAACCTCGACAATGTGCTGGAGGCGATCGATCTGCTGGGCACCGAGGCCATGATCGGGCACCGAAATCTGGTTTTTTCCACCGTGGGTGATCCCAGGGTGTTTGAGCGTCTGCCCCAGGGTCGGGTCCGTCCTGCGCTCGCGCTATCGCTTCACAGCACCCGGGCAGAATTACGCGCATCGCTTCTGCCGCGCGCGCCCCGCATCGATCCGGCCGATCTGGTAACGGCGGCGCAGGCCTACGGCCGCACCATCGGCTATCCGGTTCAGTATCAGTGGACGCTGATCGAGGGGGTGAATGACACCGACCAGGAAATCGATGGCATCGTGAACCTCCTGGCGGGTCAATATGCGGTGATGAATCTCATCCCGCTCAACGCCATTCCCGATTCCCCGTATCGCCGTCCATCCTGGGAGCGGGCGGCCTACATGGCGCGCACGCTCCATCAGCGGGGTGTACTCGCCAAGCTTAGGCGCTCGGCCGCGCAAGATGTTGAGGGCGGGTGTGGTCAGCTGCGGGCGCGCACGATCTCAATTCAGCCGCGGGCGCCGGGCGGTCGAGCTGGGGTGGCGGGTGTTGCCGGGGCGGCGCCGGCAGGGGGGGCCGGCGCGGCAGGCGCCTGATCGGGCAGTTCGCACGCAGCCTTCATCAGGTCGGCGTCGGGCGTGTCGGGCGGCACATTGAACCAGTCGTCGTTTTCGCTCGTGCCCAGCAGTCGCCCATCACCATTGGGCTGACTGAAATAACTCGCTTCCAGGCGCCGCGCGCGCTGCTCCTTGCAATCGACTTGCACCAGCGCACGGAACGAGCGTACGCCGCTGTAGGCGTAGGGAGCGGGGTTGGTGATGGGTAGCGGATGGTTAATGAGCACCCAGACCCGGGCGTTATCGCCGATGCGTCGGGCGGTGCCGGTTTCCATCGTCCAGACATCGCCGTTACGGGCCTTGCTTACCTCATTCCACTGCGCCTGGGCCCATGATGGGGCGCTCGCGAGCAGGGTAGGGAGGGCGAGCCCCCACGCGAGCACCCAGCGCGCGCGCTTGCTGGCGACGGGCGCAGCGGCGCGCGGTCGGCTGTCACTAACAAAGTTGAAAGACATCATCGCTGCTTGAAGACCCAAAGGCGTGAGGCAACGAAATTGAACACCATACAGAGGCCGGTGGCCAGCCCCTGAGCAAACCACACCGGCGCGTCGAACGAGCCATGCGCCACGCGAAACAACGCGGCATTGAGCGCAATCGAGGCCGCCACCACCGCATAGTGCCTTGGCAGCGCCTGCGAATGCGGGACATCCGACTCGAATGTGTGGCGACGGTTGGCGAGGTAGGCCACCACTGAGCCGACCAGCGAGCCTGTGAAGGTCGCCGCCAGCGGAGAGGCGATCGCCGCTGAAATCATGGCTGCCATCACCGCGAAGTGGGCAAACGTGGCGAGGCCCCCCACCATCGCAAATCGCATGGCCTGGGTGAGCAGCGCTGCGCGAGTCGAGGTCATGGGGCGGCGGGTGCCGTGTGGGGCGGCGTGCTGGGCGAAGCGCCGAGCGTTGGCGGTACGTCGAACACCAGAAGGCTTTGTTCGGTGGCCTTCGGAAAGCGCCAGCCTTGCCTGACCGCACTGACGTGTCGGGGCTCAGTGGGTAATGCGCGCGTCTGTAACCAGGCCTGCGAGCGCGCGACGCAGTCTGCCCCGCCAGGAAGCGGCGGGCAGATGAGAACGCCGGGTTGGCTTGCCCACGCCGGGTGGGGCGCGAGCGAGGCCTCGCGGCTGTCCGGAAGACCGGGTAGCGCCCGGATGGCGGGGTTGGCGTAGAAGGCGAGCATGGCGTTATCGGGCCAGGCACCGCCCGACCAGCCGAGTTGTTTTCCCGGATACCGCGCCTGCCAATCCTGGGTGACGGCCTGGGCAAGCGCCTGGGTGGCGCGATAGTACTCGCGCTGGCCGGTGAGCGCGTGGACCGCGCCCAGCACCGCAGCCCCCCCCACTACCAGGAGAACGATGGCTGTGGTGAGGCGAGGCGCTACCAGACGGTCGATAAGAGTCTGCGTTTCGTCTCGAGTGCTTTGACCCGGTTCCAGCTCGCGCGACAGGTTCCGCAGCCACAAAAGCGGAAACGCAAAGCCGATCGGAATCGCCCACGGGGTGGAAAGCTCGACCGCGCCCGCCAGCCCAAAGCCCAAGCTCACCGCCCATGGCAAAAACGCCAGCCAAAAAAGGCTGTCACGCCAGCCCGCAGGTCGCCATGCCGCTGCAAACAGGTGGATCACGCGGGCCGACCGACCGGCCCGACGACGCGCGAGCGCGAAAATCAGCACACAGGCAATCCACCCCGGCGCCCAGTAAAAGATCGGTGCCAGGGCAAATCGTGCCGCCATTGACAGGTTGACCGCGCCGCCGCCCTGATCGAATGCGTAGTGGAGCATCGCGAAGTCGCTAGCCTTGAGCCAGAGCGCATGCGGCACCAGCGCGCCCAGGGTCACCGCAAGCGCCCACCAGGGCCTGGGGCTACCGAACCATGCCCGTGCGGCCGGATGGACGCTCGCCGCCACGAACAGGGTAAGCAGCAACACGCCGCTGTAGTACTTGCTGAGCAGGGACGCAGCGCTGCAGAGCCCCAGAAGTGTGCTCCATGCCAAGCCCCGCCAGCCGGAATGAAGCAGGCTTCCAAACAGCGCGGCCGCTGCCCAGGGCCAGACCGACAGGAGCTGCGCGTTGGCGTTGAATTTCGAGGCGAGGGTGGTGTAGGGCAGGCACCAGAAGAGCAGCACCACCGCGGGGTGCGCAAACCGCGCATGACCGATGAGGCGCGCGAGCACCACCACGCCAGTCAGCCCGATCGCCACATTGGTGTACGCGAGGAGCTTGAATGTGAAGTCCGATCTCGGAACAAGCGCGAACCAGGCGCCGGTCACCCAGGCAAAAAAAGGCGGGTGTTTGAAGCTTCCCCATTCAAATGTCTGCGACCACGCGAAGCTCTCGAGCATGTCGTGGTAGCGATCGAGATTGGGCTGCGCGAGCGTCTGTGCAACCGTCCAGGCAAACGCGTAGGCAATGAGCGTGACCGCGATTGCGCGCGCGGAAATGGGCTGCTGTCTGGCGGGAGTCGGGCTCATCCCAGTCCCCAGGCGGCCGGCAGCAACTGCTGGTAACGGGGCCAGCTGTAGCGGGCGTCGATCAACATCAGCATGCCCCGGTCGTCGGGCGAACGAATCACGCGACCGGCCGCCTGCACCACCTTCTGCAGCCCCGGAATGAGGTAGGTGTAGTCATGACCCGCACCGAAGAGCTTTTCCATCCGTGCGGCGATCGCTTCGTTCACCGCGTCGACTTGCGGCATGCCGAGCGTGGCGATGAAGGCGCCGATCAGTCTGCGACCCGGCAGGTCGATGCCTTCGCCGAACGCGCCACCCAGGACCGCAAATCCGATGCCTTGTCCCTCGGGATGGAAGCGTTCGAGAAAGGCTGAGCGCGACGCCTCGGTCATGGAGCGGGTCTGAGCCCAGACCGTGATATCGGGGTGTTCAGCGCAGAACCGGCTGAAGGCCTGCTGCAAATAATCAAAGCTACTGAAAAAAGCGAGATAGTTGCCGGGCTCGCGATGGTACTCGCGGGCCAGCGCTGCCAGCACGCGGGGTAGGGTGCGCGCCCGGTCGGCGATGCGGGTGGATACCGGTAACACCGAGACTCGCAGCCGCTCGGGGTCAAACGGGCTCGCAAGTTTAAGTGTGGGGGTCGGATCGGGTAAGCCCAGCAGGTTCCCGTCATAGTCGGCCGGACTGAGCGTGGCCGAGAACATCACCACGGAATCGGCGAGTTCGAGTCGTGGCCGGATGAAAGGCGCGGGCACCACATTGCGAAGCGTGAGCTGCGCCCGGTCGGATGCGCGATAAAGAGGAAGTGCTTCGGATCGATGGATTTCGCCGTTGGCAGCCAGACTCAGTTCGCACAGACTGTGTTCGCCGAAGCTGTCTGCGAGCGCGGCAAACGACAGGCCATCGAACCAGGCCTCGAGCACGGCGGGGGAGGCGGCACGACCCTGTTCGGTGACGTGGTCGCCCAGCCGGCTATTGAATCGGTGCAGCGCGCGCAGCCAATCTTCAGGGGGCTCGGCGAGTTGCAGCCAATGCGTCGCCTCGGCGGTTTCGCTTGCCGGCGCGGTCAGGGCATGTTCGTCGGCGAGCCGCTCCCACTGCTGGAGCAGGTCGGTGACGGCGCTCCGCAGTGCGGGCGGGAGCTTCGGTTGAAGTTCGATCAGGGCGGCCGCCGACGCGCTTGCGCTGTACATGGCGCGCGTACGCGCAACCAGCTGGTGTGCCTCATCGATGAGTACCGCCACCTTCCATTCGAACTCCGCGCTGAGGGCTGCGAGCACCGCATAGCGGTCGAACCAGTAGTGATAGTCGCCAATCACGACATCACACCAGCGCAGTAATTCCATCGAGAGAAAATAAGGACAGATGCGGTGCGCGAGCGCAATCTCGCGTGTGCGTGCCTGATCGAGCAGGTCCGCGCCACAGGCCTGGCTGCGCGCAGCCGGTAGCCGGTCGTAGAAGCCGCGAGCAAGCGGGCAGGACTCGCCATGACAGGCCTTGTCGGGATGCTCGCAGGCGCGCTCGCGTGCCACGATCTCGATCACCCTGAGGGGCATCGGTTGGTGCGGGCGCTCCTGCGCGCGGATCTGTGCAAACGCGTCAAGCGCCACCTGCCTGGCGGTTGTGCGCGCTGACAGCATCGCGATCCGGTCGAGCGGGCGCTCGGCCATTGCGCGTAGCGCCGGGTAGAGCGTGCCCAACGTTTTGCCCAGACCGGTGGGCGCTTCCACCCGCAGCCGCTCCCCGCGACGGCAGGCGCGCCAGACGGCAGCGGCGAGTTCGCGTTGACCCGGGCGGAATTCCGGCAGCGGGAAAGGGAGTGCAGCGAGCCAGCGCTGCCGTCGTTCGCGATGCAGGGCTTCGCTTCGGGCCCAACCCACATAGCGCTCGCACAAGCCCCCTGCGAATTCGCGAAGCGCCGCTGCGCTCAGCGTTTCACTCACCCGGCTTTCGGCTTCGAGTCCGATTTCAAGGTAAACGCGTGTCACGGTGAGCTGCTCGAGCCCGCGTGCCTCACAGAACATCCAGCCATAGAGCCGTGCCTGCGCGCGGTGGAGCGCCTGCTGATTTGCTGGAATGTCTTCGATCCGACCCCGGTGAGTCTTGATTTCTTCGAGATCGTTGCGGCGAGGATCGTAGCCATCGGCGCGTCCGCTCACCTTCAGGTCGCCCCAGAGTGCGCTCAGGGCAATTTCGCTTTCATAGCTTTCGCCTCGGCGACGGGCGACCAGCAAATGACCCTCGCGGCCCTGCGCCGCTGTGGGCGAGGGCGTAAAGCGCAGATCCAGGTCACCCTGACGCGCAGCGAACGCGCAAAGTGCCCGGACGGAAACCGAGAGCGGCGGCTTGCCGGGGCGAAGGGGTTCGGCGCACACTGCGGGCGCTTCGCCCTCCTGCACAGGCTCTTGGCTGATGATTTCCATGAATGCACCCATTGTAGTGTTCAGCGCGATCGTCTCGGTTGCACTGACCCTGATGAACCCGTCCGCCGCGCAGACGCAGACCGACGACAGCTGGCAGCCGCAGCGTGGCCAGACTGGTAAGGACGTGATGTGGCTCCCCACGCCAGACGAACTGGCGCACCGTCTTCTCGAGGTGGCGCGCGTGGGTCCGAACGATCTGGTCTATGACCTGGGCGCGGGCGACGGCAGGATCGCGATCGCGGCGGCGCAACGGCATGGTGCGCGCGCCGTTGGCATCGAATACAACGCGAGGCTCGCGGCCTTCGCGCAGCGCCAGGTCGAGCGCGCCGGGGTGGCGGACCGCGTGCGCATCCTCCAGGCCGATCTATTCCAGACCGATTTTTCCTCGGCGACAGTGCTCACCCTCTATCTTCTTGATGAACTCAATCAGCAGTTACGGCCCCGCGTGCTTGGCATGAAACCCGGCACCCGGGTGGTCTCGAACAGCTTTGCGATGGGTGACTGGGAGCCCGATCAGGTGATCCGGGTGGGAACTCAGGTGGGCTATTACTGGCTGGTTCCAGCCAATGCGGCGGGCGAGTGGCTG
>JAGWXN010000061.1 GCA_018969885.1 Betaproteobacteria bacterium
GCCGGTGGTGATGGCCTACATGGACCACAGCACGCGCACCTGCGGGGTAGATCGGCTCTTTTATCCCACCGGCAATATCGAGTCAGACATGGTCGACATTCGCGCCTACTACGCGCCGTTTCGCGGCTGGTCGATGCGAAACGCCGGCCGGGACTGAGCGAGCGCGGCGAGTGCGCTGCCCGTTCCCAGATCCCAGTAGAGACCCGTCATCACCTGCAGCGCCTCCCGTAAAAGCGCCGCAGGCAGGTGTTCGTTGGGCGCATGTTGCGAGCAGCCGGGATAGGAATGCGGCACCCAGACCGTACGCAGGCCCAGCACTTCAGCGAAGATATCGTTGGGCAACGACCCGCCCAGATTGGGCAGCACCGCAGGCTTTTTGCCTGTGGTCTGCTCGAGCGAGGCGGTGGCCCAGCGCACCCAGGCATCATCAGGATCCAGCCGCGTGGCCCGAAACAGCTCCTCACGCGTGACTTCCACCTTCACCATGCCAAAGCCATGCCGGTCGAGATGCTCGCGTAAGGCCGGCAGAATACGATCGGAATCCACACCCACCACGAAGCGCAACTGGCACCTCGCCCAGGCGCGTGGCGGAATCGCGTTCACCGGCGCATCGGGATTACCAATGCGGCAGGCCAGCACCTCAAACGACGACCAGCCAAAGACCCGCTCCGCGGGCGTGAGTCCGGGCTCGCCCCAGCCGGGTTCCACCAACGGGCCATCAACCCCGCCATCCACCTCACAATCGGCGAGCACGCGTCGTACCGATGCCGGTAACTCGGCGGGCACCCAATCGGGGATCCGGATCTGGCCCGTGGGGCCTGTGATGCTGGCGATGGCATGCGCAAGCTGAATCCCGGGATTGGAAATCAGCCCACCCCAATTGCCCGAATGATGTCCCCCCGCACGTGCATCGATCGAGAGATCGAAATTGATGCTACCCCGAGATCCAAGAAACAGCGTGGGACGATCGGCGCGCAGGCGGGGGCCGTCGGATGCGATGAATACATCGGCCGAGAGCGCGCTGCGATTCGCCTCGCAGATTTCGCGCAGTCCGCGCGACCCGGTTTCCTCGCCCATCTCGATGAGGTAACGCGCGTTAAAGCCCAGTTGTCCGCGCTCGGCGAGCACCGCGGCGAGCGCCTCCAGATTGACCGAATGTTGGCCCTTGTTATCGGCGATTCCCCGACCGTACCAGCGGCCCTCACGCTCGGTGAGCGTCCAAGGTGACAGGCCCGCATGCCACTCGGCAGCGAGCCCCCGGATGACGTCGCCATGCCCATAGCCCAGTACAGTGGGCAATTGCTCCCCTTCCAGGCGTTCGGCGAGCAGAAATGGCGCTGCCGCTTTCGGGTGGGACAGTTCGACACAGCGAAAGCCCATGGCTTCAAAGGCAGGTTGCAGTTCACTTCGCAGGTAGTCGGCCAGCACCGCCCCCCGCTCAGGGTTCTGGCTTTCGGTGGGTAACGCCAACCGGCGAGCCAGTAAGGCCTTGAACTCACCCGAGTCGAACCGCTGCTCGGCGCGCTCGATGGCCGCCGCCCGCCCCGTGACCGCCGCTACACCCATGACCGCGATCACTCAGCCTTCGCGCCCGACACCTTGACCGCATTCGCCCACCTGGGCATTTCGGTCCGGATGTATTCAGCGTATTCGGCTGCGGTCCCGCCATGAATGTCGGTGCCTTGCGCAGCAAGCTTGGCCCGCACTTCAGGGTGCTGCAGCGCTTTGTTAAGTTCCTGATTGAGTCGGCTCACGATGTCAGCCGGTGTGCCCGCCGGCACCACCACGCCCTGCCAGGCTGCCGCTTCAAATCCCGGCAAGGTTTCCCCAAGTGTGGGCACATCGGGGAGGAGCGCTGAGCGCCGCGCGCTCGCCACCCCGAGCGCTCGCAGTCTGCCGTCGCGTACATAGGGCAGCACCGTATTCATGGTGTCGGTCATGAACTGCGTTTGACCGGAGGCCAGATCAACCAGCCCTGGCGCGCTACCCTTGTAGGGCACATGCGTGGTCTGAAGCTGAAGCTGCGCCGACAGCATGGCGCTGGCCAGATGCGTAATGGTTCCTGTGCCCGAGGAGCTGTAATTAAGCTTGCCCGGGTTGGCGCGCGCATACGCCGCGAAATCAGCCACCGAACGAACCGGCAGCTGCGGATTGACTACCAGAACCAGCGGGACGCTCGCGGTGAGTGCAACCGGCGTGAAGTCTTTGAGCGTGTCGTAGTTGACCTTGCTGTAGAGCGCTGGGCCGATCACGATCGCCGAGGTGTTATAGAAAACCGTGTAGCCATCGGCAGGCGCCTTAGCCACCAGCTCAGCGGCAATATTGCCACCAGCACCGGGTTTGTTATCGACCACCACGCTCTGGCCCAATTGCACACTCAACTGTTGCGCAATCACGCGCGACACAATGTCGGTGGGCCCGCCCGGCGGAAAAGCTATCACCATGCGCACCGTGCGGTTGGGCCAGGCCGCCGACTGCGCCTGCACCCCGCCCGCAGCCAACCCGGCAAGGGTCAGCAGCATGGTTCGTCGTGACAGAGAGGGATCAGTGTTCATTGCATTACCCCTGCGTGATCAGTTGAATCGATCGAGTACAGCACCCGGCCCGCGTTCGAGGGCAACAGGGCTGCGACCATCATGCACCTGCGTGCCATTGACCCACACCCCATGCACACCCAATGGCTCGCGAACCTTGCGCGGAGCGCCACCCGGCAAATCACATTGCGTGAAGGCAGCGCTGATCCCGACCCTGGCCGGATCAAACAGCAGCATGTCCGCGGGCGCTCCCACCTGAAGACGTCCGCGCTCGGGAATTCTGAAACGGTCGGCTGGCTCACTCGTGAGGCGCTGAATGCCTGATGACCAGTCGAACACGCCCCGCTCACGAACCCAATGCGCAAGAAAATGAAGGCCGAACCCAGCATCGCACATGTAGCCCAGGTGCGCCCCCGCATCCGACAGGGTGATCACGCCCGCAGGGTGACGCACCAGAGGCGCGACGCCCTCATCGACATTCTGAAAAAACTTGCCGATGAAATGGGTTTGCAGTCCGTCGGCGAGCGCGAGATCAAACCATGCATCAACTGGATCCTGACCACGCTGCGACGCGAGCTCTGCGAGCGTGAGACCCTCGAACCGACGGTTCTCGGGACGCGCGGTTTCGCCCACTTCGATGTGCCGCCAGTTACCAAGAAAGAGCGTTCCCACCTTGGGCGTCTGAAGGTCTGAACGAAAGCGGGCCCGGAATGCCGGATCACGGTAAATGGCCTCGAATTGCTCGGCGCTAGCGGCCTTCAACCGGTCAAAGGCCGGATAACTGAGCAGCACATACGGGTCACACAGCGTGAAATCAAACGATAGCGGCTGGCACGACGTGAGGATGTAGAGCTCATGGCCTCGAGCAAGTGCCTGCGCGGCCCGCTCGTAATAGCTGAGCCCGAGCTCGGGCCTCGCCTCGTTGTACATGGTGAGCACGGTAGAGATGAATGCCGGTCGCGACGTATCGGCCGCAATCGATTCCATGACATCTGGGGTGGCACGCGAGCCGGTGGCCATCATGAAGACGCCACGCTGTTCTTCGCCCAGCACCGCGGCGAGCGTACGCAGTTCGTGCTCGGTTGCGATGGTGGAGGGCATCGGGCGCCCTCCGTAGCCGCTATGGTTGGGCGAAAACGACGACGCAAAACCAATGGCACCGGCCCGCAGCGCCACCCGAACCTGCTCGCGCATGGCCTCCAGTTGTGCGGCGCTGGGCTCCACCTGCTCGCTCGCAGCCTCGCCCATCACCGCCGTGCGGATGACCGAGTGGCCCGCAAACACGGCCACATTGAGATGGGGTCCGATCCGACGCAACTGCGCCATATATTCAGGAAAGGTCTCGAACTCCCATTGAACGCCGCGCATCAGCGAATCGAGGTTCATGCCCTCCACCACCGACAGGTTCTTCAGCATGGTGTCGCGAAGCGACGCCGGGCACGGTGCGAGCCCGAAGCCGCAGTTCCCCATGACCGCTGTGGTGACACCCAGCGCGCCCGATGGTGAGAGCGAGGGATCCCAGGTCACCTGGGCATCAAAGTGCGTGTGCAGATCGACGATGCCCGGCATCAGCGACAGTCCGTCGGCGTCAACGGTTCGTGCCGCGGCCTCGCTCAGCCGGCCGATGGCCACGATGCGCCCACCACGCACCCCCACATCGGCGTGCTGCGGAGCGCCCCCCAGTCCGTCGAAGACCGTGGCGCCGCGAATCAGGGTATCCAGCATGGCTCAGTCGATCTGCGCGCCCGAGGTTTTCACCACATCGGCCCAGGTGGCCAGATCGGCGCGAAGCATGCCGGCAAACTCCGCAGGGCTCCGGGCGAGCGGGTCAGCTCCCTGCGAATTGAATTTTTCGATCACATCCTTGTGGGTGAGCAGCTCGTTCACATCCTGATTGATTTTCCGAATGATGGCGGGCGGTGTCGCACCTGGCGCAAACAGACCGAACCAGGGGGCGACATCGAACTGACGCAGGCCCGACTCGGCAAGCGTGGGAATGTCGGGAAAGGTTGCTGATCGCTTGGCGCTGGTCACCGCCAGCCCTCTCAATTGCCCGCCGCGGAGCAACCCCGCCACCGACGGAAGGCTGGTGAAGACCATGTTGATCTGCCCGCCCATCAGGTCCTGCATGGCGGGGGCCGCGCCCTTGTAGGGAACATGGGTCAGACGCGTGCCGGTGTTCATCGCAAACATGACGCCCAGGAGGTGGTTGACTGACCCGTTACCCGCCGAGCCGAAGGTGAGCGTTCCCTTCCCTGCCTGGGCGACGAGTTCAGACACGGTCTTGAACGACGCATCAGGCTTTGCCACCAGCACAAAGGGAAGCGTGGCGAGGGTAGCCACGGGCGCAAAATCCTTGACCGGATCAAATGGCAGGCGCTTGTAGAGCGCAGGATTAATGGCGTGCGACCCCGCATAGCTCATCAGCAGCAGATGACCATCGGGTGAACCCTGTGCAACGACTTCCATTCCAACATTGCCACCGGCGCCCGCGCGGTTTTCGACCACGACGGGCTGGGCCCATTTTTCGCTCAGCTTCTGCGCGACTACCCGCGCGAGCGCATCCGATGCGCCCCCCGGGGTTTGCGGCACAAGGATGCGCACGGTCTTGGTTGGAAAGTCCTGCGCCCGCAATACCGGCGGCAAGAGCGCGATCAGGCAGGCGATCGCAGATAGCCAAAGACGACGCACCATGAAGAATCTCCTCGAACAGCAGGTAATCAGGTTGAAGACCAGCCCCGCGCGCGACCGGTCAATCGAGCCGTATGTTCGCATCCCGGATCACCCTTGACCATTTTTCAGTATCGCGCGCAAGCACGGTCGCGAATTCATCCGGCGTATTTCCCACGAACTCGGCGTTGTAGCTACGGATGCGCTCGAGAATCTCGGGAGCCTGCAACGCCGCCACCACATCGCGACGAATGATATCGATCACCGCCCGCGGGGTGGCCTTGGGGACCACCAGTGCATACCAGGATTGCACCTCGTAACCGGGGTAGCCGGCCTCGGCGATGGTGGGAATGTCGGGACGATCGGCATGGCGTGTAGCGGCGGTGGTGGCAAGAATGCGGATCCGGCCGCTCTTAACGAAGGGACCCGCGGTGGAATAACCAGTGATCATGGAATCGACTTCACCGCCTGCCACTGCATTGATGGCCGCCTGAGCACCCCGATAGGGTACGTGCAGCACATCAACCCCCGCCATTGACTTCAGTAGTTCGAGCGCCACATGACCGGCACTCCCCTCCCCCCAGGAGGCCAGCTTCACGACGCCCGAGCCCTTGCGGGCAAGCGCCACATAGTCGGCCACGTTCGCCACCGGCAGGCCATCACGTACCACCAGAACAAACGCCTGACGCAGCATGATCGTCACCGGAGCAAAATCCCGCGCCGGATCAAACCGTGCTGTATTTTTGTAGAGCTGCGGCGCAATCGCGAGCTGATCGGGCAGTCCCACCAGAATGGTGTAGCCGTCGGGGGCGGCATTCGCAACGTGATCAGCCGCGACGCGGCCACTCCCGCCGGGCCGGTTTTCGACCACCACGGGCTGGCCCCAGGTTTCACGCAGACGCTCGGCTACCATCCTGGGAATGATGTCGGTCAGCGCGCCGGGCGGATAGGGCACCACGATCCTGACCGGACGAGAGGGAAAACCCGCCGCGGCTGACTGCGCCCAGACCGCTGGCGCCGTGGTCGCTGCCGCTGCGGCCCCCATAGTCATCAGAAATCTGCGTCGCATGATTGTTTGCCTTATGTTGATGAACCCGCCCTGCCGGAGAAAAGGTTTCCTGTCTCAGCGGTTCCGAACCACCTTGTTCCTCAACACCCCCAGACCGCTTACTTCCAGTTCCACCACATCGCCGTCGTTCAGAAACTTGCCCAGTTCGAGCCCGCAGCCACTGCCCACCGTGCCAGAGCCAAAAAACTCACCGGCGCGAATCCGTTCATCGGTCGAGACATGTTCGATGAAATCTTCGAAGCGGAACCGCATGTCGCGACTGGATCCCCGAGACCACTCCTCGCCATTGACCCGCGCCACCATCGTGAGGTCATAGGGATCGGCGATTTCGTCGGCGGTGACCAGCCAGGGGCCCAGCACATTGCCCGTGTCAAAGTCCTTGCCTTTGCAGGGACCGAGACTGCCCGCCATCTCGGCCATCTGCGCATCACGGGCGCTGAAGTCGTTGAAAATGCACCAGCCGAAAATAAAGGGTTTCGCCTCGGCCCGGCTCACGTTCTTCCCGTCTTTTGCGATCACGCAGCCGAACTCGAGCTCGTAGTCCATCACGGATGAATAGCGTGGCCAGACCACCTCGGTTCCAGTTCCCACGACACTGAAGCGATTGCACTTGTAGTAGATGGGCTGCCGATACCAGACCTCTGGAAGTTCGACCTTGGCCGGGTCGCTGGGCATGCCCGCAATGCCCAGCAGATGACGATTGGCGCGCGCCTGCCGCAGATGCTTTTCGAAAGACAGAAAATCACGCATCTGCCGCGGCTCAGGAAGCGGCGCACGCAACCGGACCTGCTCGATTCCGTGACGCACCGCACCCCGACGCTCAGCCTCCCGCGCGCGCTCGAGCCCGGCTGGCCCCGCATCGATCAGATCCAGCATGCTGCGAAACACCGCGGACGTATCGGCTGCGGTGAAGTCGATCACCGTCCGACCGTCGTCAACCACCGAACCAATGTGCTCGGCGCCGTCCTGCGTAAAAAAGCTGATCAGTTTCATGGCTGAGTTCCTGAGGTTTACTGCGCCTTGATGGCAGCGCTTTTGGCGAGGGCGATATAGCCGTCCAGCTCCTGCGCCATCTGTGCCTGGAATGCAGCGAGCCCCAGACCCACCGGCTCATTGCCCGTGTTGAGCACCTTCTCGCGGAACTCGGCGGTCTGGAGAATTCGCGTGAGCTCGGCATTCAGTCGCCCCGACACCGCAGGCGGCATGCCTGCTGGCCCGAGAAGTCCCAACCAGGTCTCGCTCAACAGGTCTTTGAACCCCAGTTCGCGAAACGTGGGGACATCGGGCAGCAGCGCCGAGCGCTTTTCCGCCATCACACCCAGCACGCGCACGCGGCCGCCGCGAATGAAGCCGATGGAGGAACTCACCGCCGACACCGACGCCGGCACATGTCCCGCCACCACCGCTTCGATTGACTGATTGGCGCCTTTGAACGGCACGTGGTTGAGTTTGATGCCCGCTTGAAACGCGAGCAGTTCGCCCGCAAAGTGCACAGTGGTGCCGATGCCGGATGTCGCGTAGGAGAGCTCGCCTGGCTTGGCTCGGGCAGCGGCGACAAAGTCGGCAACCGTCCGATAGGGTGAATCGTCTTTCACCACCAGCATGTTGGGCGTGGTGGTGAGGAGCGTGATGCCCGTGAAGTCTTTGACTGAGTCATACGGCGTATTCGGATTGATCGCATGATTGATGAGATGCGTGTTGGGCGCCATGTAGAGCGTGTAGCCATCAGCCGGTAACTTGGCCACCTGGCCGGCCGCGATCATGCCCGAGGCACCTGGGCGGTTTTCCACCAGCACCGACACACCGAGCGCCTTCTGAAGCTCGGGGGCAACCAGTCGGGCCAGCACGTCGGAGACGCCGCCCGCCACAAAGCCGACCACGATCCGGATCGGGCGCGACGGGAAAGCCTCCTGCGCCTGTGCGGGCAGCGCGAAGCCGGCGCCTGCGGCAAGGCCAATCCCCGCACCCAGCACTGCACGGCGGCGGCGATCGGGGTGATGCTTTTCGGCTGGGATCATCTTGAGTCTCCATGACAGGTAAGAGGTGATTCATGAGCCCGCGCGGCCATTGCCTCGCGCAGGGTTCGGGTGGTTGCCGGGTCAAGTCGGCCCAGCGCATCGACCGCGACGCCATAGTCGGCGCGCGCCGCCTCGATCGACACAAAACCGAGTTCAATATCGTCCAGCACGCGCTCGGGTTCACGCTCCCAGGGCGGACCGTAACCGCCGCCGCCAGCGGTTTTCACCCGTACGCGATCGCCGGGTTGCAGGGGATGATCACCTTTGAGAATGCGCTGGACGCTGCCGTCGGCGCGCTCGAGAAGCACATCACTCACCTGGCCCTCGCGCCCGCCATGGAGCCCCCAGGGCGGGCAGCGGGTGCGGTCGATCTTGAGATTGAGCCGGCAAGCCGCCGTGACGCGATAGACCTTCTCCACCCCCAGGCCGCCCCGATACCGACCCGCGCCGCCCGAATCGGGCCGCATTGCGTAAGACTCGAAGTGGTAAGGACAGAACGCTTCCTGCATTTCGATCGGCACGTTGGCCGTGTCGCCGTGCACATTGGATCGCGATGGACCATAGCCGTCCGCATCAGCCGTTGCCCCCCAACCGCCGCAGATCGTGTCCAGGTTGTAGAACGGCAGTCCGGTCTCGGGATGCCGACCATGAAACGCATGCACGCCGTAGGTGCCGTGATGCGCAGCCGCAGCGCGCTCGGGGAATGCCTGCCCCAGGGCGTGGAGGATCGTGTCCACCACCGTAGGAATCATGTTGCCCGATGAACCCAGCGGGGCCGTGCCGGTTGCAGAAATGAAAGTGCCGTCGGGAATCTCAACACGGAGCGCCTGAAAGTCACCTTCATTGACCGCGCGCTCAGGCGAGAACAGATACTTGACGGCAATCCGTGCAGCCGCCACCGCGCCACCATTACGCCCAGCATTGAGCGGGCCCGGTCGCTGGGGCGCCACGTCGGACAGATCAACAGTGAGCGCATCCTCGCGTACCCGTACCGTGACATGAATGGGTACCGGCGTATCAAGATCGATGCCATCGTTATCCAGAAATGCACTCGCCTTGTAGTCGCCTGGCGGCGCGGTGCGTAGCGCCTCGCGCACCATGGCCTCGGATTGCCCCCACATGGTCCGTACCGCTGCGCGCAATGTGGCCGCACCATGTCGCTCGGCGATATCGGCCACCATTCTGCATCCGAGCTGGCAGCCACCGATCTGTGCTTCGATGTCGCCCATCAGCATCTCGGGAAAGCGCGTGTTGTACTGAATCACCCGAAACATGTCGGTGTTGCGACGACCGCCCTTGATCAGGCGGACCGTGCGCAGATGCAGGCCCTCCTGGAAGATTTCGCTGGTGGTGGTGGAGCTGCACGAGCCGATCATGATTCCGCCGATATCGAGCCAGTGCATCAGCACGCAGAAAAAAGCCACCAGTTCGCGTTCGGGACCCACGCGCACCGGGGTGTACATCACCACATTATTCAGATGCTGGCCCAGCGTGCCGGCGTGGTTGGAGATGATGACATCGCCCTCGCCGATCTGATCGGCGCCATAGATCGCGAGGCCGTCTCGCACCGCGGTCCCGAGCGCATTGGCAACGAAAATTGCCAGACTGCCGCGCGATTGCGAGATCAGCGCGCCCTCCGCATCAACGATACCGACCGAGTAATCTTTGTACTCGCTGATGAAAGCACTGAACGCTGTGCGGGTGATGTTTCGATCGATCTGATTCGGGATCGCAACCAGCTCCTGCGCAATCACTTCCAGGGTGATGGGATCAAATCCGCGCGCGGCAGGCACTACTCCGCCCGGGGTGGTCAGCGTGGTCATGGCGTATCCCCCTCGCGGGTGGTAATGCGCAGTTCGCCAAGCGTTCCAACGCTCACGCGATCACCCGGCTGCACAATGGTGGTGGAGCTGAACTCTTCGATCACAGCGGGTCCGTCCAGACAAAAGCCCGCCGGCAGCTGGTCGCGTCGCCAGACCGGCGTCGTCAGCCTGCCATGCCCGGGGAAATACACGTTTCGATGGGCTACGGGCTGGGGCAGGGTGTCGGGCACCCGCGCGAGAAGATCGGAAAGTTCGGGGCACGGCACGGCCGCCGAGGCACCTAGACGCAGCCCCAGCACCTCCACATCGCAGTCGGCATTCAGGTGTCCAAAGCGCCGGCGGTAGGTCTCCTCGAAACTCTCTCGGAAAGCGGCTGCACCTTTCCCCTTCGCGTAGGCGGCACGAACCGTATGGGTCTGGCCGCGATAGCGCGCCTCCAGCCAGTGCTCGAAATAGACCGACGGCGCCTGCAGTTCAGCCGCCATGGTGGTTCTGGCGGACTGCTCCAGCTGGTTGAATTCATGATCGATGGCGGGCAACGCATCATCGCTCAGCGCCGACACCAGGGTGCGCGCGAGATCGATCCGGGCCCCCGCAATCAGCATGCCGATCGTAGAAAAATTGCCCGGATGAGGCGGTACCACCACCGTCGGGATGTGGAGCTGCCTCGCAAGGGTTGACCCGAAAAGCGGCCCGCCTCCACCAAACACCATCAGGGTGAAGTCGCGCACGTCGAGCCCGCGCTCGATGGTGATTTCCTTGATCGCGCCGGCCATCGCGGCAGCGCTGAGTTCGAGGATCCCCTGCGCGGCAATATCGCGCCCGGTCTCGCCTTCATATCCCAGCGGCCGGGCAACGCGCGTTTCGATCGCTGCGGCCGACGCGGCGCGATCCAGACGCAGCCGCCCGGACAGGAAAGCGCCATCGCTGATGCGCCCCAGCACAAGGTTGGCATCAGTTACCGTAGGCTCGGTACCTCCGCGCCCGTAGGCGACCGGCCCGGGTTCGGAGCCGGCACTACGCGGCCCCACGGTGAGCCGACCCTGCGCATCGACGGCAGCAATGGAACCGCCCCCCGCGCCGACCTCGACAATATCGAGCACCGCCGTCTTGAGCGGAAAGCCACGCTCGTAGCCGCCCACGTAATAGATGGGCTGCACATCGAAGCGACCGTTCTGAATGAGCGCGCACTTGGCGGTGGTGCCGCCCATGTCAAAGGCAATGACTTTGGAAAGGCCCAGCGCGTTGGCGTATGCCGCAGCGCCAATACAGCCGCCGATCGGCCCCGACTCCACCAGCGCCACAGGCTGCTCGAGGGTACGCGCCACCGACAGCACACCGCCGTTGGAGCCCATCATGAAAAACGAACCCGCAAAGCCACGCTCGCGCAGCCGCGCATCGAACCCCTGAATGTAATCGCGCATCCGGCCGCCCACATAGGCATTGGCCACTGCGGTGGACGTACGCTCGTATTCATACCACTCGCGCGTGAGCGACGTGGACGCGGTGACATAAACGCCGGGTAACCGCTCGGCGAGCCGCGCAGCCACCCGCTCCTCATGCGCGGGGTTGGCGTAGGCATTCAAAAAGGACACCGCCACTGCGGCGACGCCGGCTGCGGCAAGCTGACCGGCGAGCGCATCGATCTCCGCATCATCGGGCACCTGAGTAGGCGTTCCGTTGGCCGACATCCGCTCGGAGAGTTCGAATCGAAGCGTCCGCGGGACCAGAGGCGGATCTCGCCGGTAACCGAGCATGAACGGCACTGGTCGGTTACCGCGCGCGATTTCGAGCAGATCGCGAAATCCACGGGTGGTCACGAGCGCCGTTCGCGCCCCGTTCCGTTGTAAAAGCGTGTTGATCACGAATGTGGTGCCGTGCTTGAGCAGACGCGCTTCGTTGAGCCCAACGCCTGTATCACCCAATGCAGCTAGCACGCCTTCAACAAGGTCGTCATAACGCGTGAGCGACTTGCCATAGAGCACTCGACGCTCGTGCGCGTCATAAACGGCAATGTCGGTGAAGGTTCCACCGGTATCGGCGGCCACCAGATAGCGCATCCCTGTCTCCATTCAAATCAGTCTCGCTGCGAGTCCGAGACTGCCCGCGCGCCCCTGGTTTGTCCAGGCAGAAGCACCCGATAAAGGAACGCGGATGGCTCGGTACAATCTGGCATCCCATCATCGGAACACCGTCCATGGCCGCTGTGATCACCCTGGATCAGCTCAACCGCGCCTCGCGCGAAGCATTCACCCGTCTGCTCGACGGCACCTATGAGCATTCGCCCTGGATCGCGGAACGCGCCTGGGAAGCACGGCCCTTCACGACCATCGCTGGGCTCAAACTCGCCCTGATCGCCGCGGTCCGCGCGAGCAGCCGCGAGGAGCAACTCGCGCTGATCCGCGCGCATCCGGAGCTCGCCGGCAAGGCCATGTTGGCCAAGACACTCACGAATGAATCCACACTTGAGCAGGGCAAGGCGGGCCTCACCCAGTGCACGCCCGAGGAATTTCGCCTCATTCACTCGCTCAACGACCGCTACAACCAGCGCTTCGGATTTCCGTTCATTCTCGCTGTGCGCGGACCGCGTGGCACCGGTCTCAACAAGCAGGCGATCCTCTCAGCCTTTGAGCGCCGCGTGGCCCATCACCCCGATTTCGAATTCAGCGAAGCCCTTCGCAATATCCACCGAATCGCAGAGATCCGCCTCGACGACAAATTCGGGACCGAGCCCGCGCTGGGTCACCTGGTGTGGGATTGGGCTGAGGCGCTCGCCCGCCACAGCGATCCCGGGTTCGCCGAGCAGGGCCAGCTCACGGTCACCTACCTCACTGACGCGCATCGCGCCGTGGCCCGGCAACTTCACGATTGGATGCAATCCGACTGCGGCTTTGACGAGGTCAGCATCGATGCGGTGGGCAATGTGGTGGGGATCTATCACGGTACCAACCCGGGTGCGCCCAGACTCTTAACCGGCAGCCACTACGACACGGTGCGAAACGGCGGCAAGTATGACGGGCGGCTGGGCATCCTGGTTCCCATGGCCTGCGTGCGCGAGCTCGCGCGCAGCCACCGCCGGCTGCCCTTTGGTATCGAGGTCGTTGGTTTCGCCGAGGAAGAAGGCCAACGCTACAAGGCGGTCTTCCTGGGCTCGAGCGCGCTCACCGGCAGCTTCGACCCCGCCTGGCTCGACCAGCAGGATTCTGCTGGGGTCACCATGCGCCAGGCGATGGCGCAGGCTCGTCTGGATGTGAATCAGATTCCATCGCTCAAACGTGACCCAGCCCGCTACCTGGGCTTCGTTGAGGTCCATATCGAACAGGGGCCGGTGCTAAACGAGCGCGATCTTCCGCTCGGTGT
>JAGWXN010000497.1 GCA_018969885.1 Betaproteobacteria bacterium
CTGGCTCATGCCGCTGACGGGTCGGTCCTCATGTGCCACCCGTCACTCACCGCTGAGGCTGGCGATCCGATTGGAGGCGCACGGCTCATCGAATACCAGGTCCTCGCAAGCGGCGCTCTCGAGGACCTGCTGGCCCGATTCGGCCTTCGCGCCCAACCCATGCGCACCATTCTCAGCAGTGATGACACGCCGCGCTCCGCGCAGCCCGTCACTGAGGACGACACCCCCGAAGAGCGCGGGGCCAACCCGCACTAACCTCCTGTGCATAACGAGGTGCATCGTGACCGACCGTCAACCCCCCACTCCGAACCCGGCAACACCCAGCGCGCCTGAGGACTCACCCTCAGGCATGCGCAGGGGGCTCACCAGTTATGGTGATGCCGGCTTTTCATTGTTTCTCAGAAAGGCGTTCATCAAAGGCGCGGGCTATACCGACGACGCGCTGTCCCGTCCCGTGATCGGCATCACCGACACGGCGAGCGGCTATAACCCCTGCCACGGCAACATGCCCCAGCTCATCGAAGCTGTGCAGCGCGGCATTCTGCTCGCAGGCGGGCTTCCAGTGCGCTTTCCCACCATCTCGGTCCATGAAAGCTTCGCCTATCCCACCAGCATGTATCTGCGCAACCTCATGGCGATTGATACCGAGGAAATGATTCGGGCGCAGCCCATGGATGCGGTGGTGCTGATTGGGGGCTGCGACAAGACTGTTCCGGCGCAGCTGATGGGCGCGGCGTCGGCCGACATCCCGGCCATTGCGTTGGTCACCGGCTCGATGCTCACCGGGTCACACCGAGGACAGACGGTCGGCGCGTGCACCGACTGCCGACGTTATTGGGCGCGCTACCGCGCCGAAGAAATTGACGACCAGGAGATCGCCGCGGTCAATGACCAGCTGGTCCCAAGCGTGGGAACCTGCTCGGTAATGGGAACGGCCAGCACGATGGCCTGCGTGGTCGAGGCACTCGGCATGAGCGTGCCCGGCGCAGCCACCCCCCCGGCGGTCACCGCAGACCGGATGCGGGCCGCCGAGCTCACCGGCTTGCAGGCGGTTCGTCTGGCCGCCAGTCGCCTGACCCCGAGACAGATCCTCACCGAAGACGCGTTTCATAATGCCTTTCGCGTATTGCTGTCGATCGGCGGCTCAACCAACGGCATCGTGCATCTGGCGGCGCTCGCCGGTCGGCTGGGTTTTCGCTTCGACCTCGACGCGCTCGACCGCATGTCTCGCGACACGCCCGTGCTGCTCGACCTGAAGCCCTCAGGCGAGCACTACATGGAGCACTTCCACGCAGCGGGCGGCATGGCGACGCTTCTTCGTGAGCTGCGCCCGCTGCTGAAGCTGCACGCGCTCACGGTCACCGGACGCACCCTGGGCGAAGAACTCGATGCAGCGGCGCCCCCGTTTCCACAGCAAACGGTTCGCACCCGCGAGGCCCCCATCTACCCCGAGGGCGGTATTGCGGTGCTGCGCGGCAATCTTGCACCCGGAGGCGCCATCATCAAACAATCGGCTGCCTCGGCTGCCCTGATGGAGCACGAGGGCCGAGCGTTTGTGTTCGAGGACGCTGCCGACCTCGCCGCCCGCGTCGACCGGGACGACCTCGACGTGTATCCGGGCGATGTGCTGGTATTGCGAAACATTGGCCCCAAAGGCGCGCCAGGTATGCCGGAGGCGGGTGCGTTCCCCATTCCACGGAAGCTGCTCCGACAAGGCGTCAAGGATGCCGTCCGAATCTCTGATGGACGAATGAGCGGGACGGCCTTCGGTACCGTCGTGCTGCATGTCACGCCCGAGTCGGCCGTAGGCGGCCCGCTGTCATTGGTCCGCACGGGCGATCGGATTCGGCTCTCGGTCGCACGGCGATCGCTCGAACTTCTTGTCAGTGCGGAGGAACTCGCGCAACGCGCTTCAGGGCGGCAGCAGACCGTGCCCTCCGCCACTCGCGGCTACCGACAGCTGTTTCTAAAAACCGTTACCCAGGCCGATCAGGGGGTGGACTTCGACTTCCTCGTCGAACCGCAGTCGCGCGGCGTCGTGCCGCGTCTTTAGGAGCGTTTGACCGGTTGGGACACCTGGTGCGAGGCGCTCAATACCGCGATCAGATCATCCAGCCTCGCCGCATACCCCTGACGATGGTCGA
>JAGWXN010000062.1 GCA_018969885.1 Betaproteobacteria bacterium
GGGAAAGGGCTGGGCCTGCGCAGCGCAGCTCACCAGCAAAGCGCCCAAGAGGCCGGGCAATCGCTTCAGAAACGAGGTCATTGAAGTCTCCCGAACAGTTCGCCGATCTGCGACCGGCTGGATTGGAATGAGGCGAAATCGTTGCGAGAGACATTCTTAGCGGGCATAATCATGATGTCCAATGCATTAATAATCATTAATCAATACATTTAATGTATACATGATGACGCTCGTCCAGTTTCGACACTTCAGCGTGCTCGCCCAGGCCGGCTCGTTCGTTCGCGCAAGCGAAATGCTCCATCTCACTCAGCCGGCGTTGAGCCGCAGCATTCAGGCGCTCGAAGGGTCGCTCGGCCGACCGCTGTTTGACCGGGTCGGTCGCCGAATCGAGCTGACGGCCTTCGGCCGAGACGCACTTCGTCGGGTGCGGCAACTGATCGAAGACGCCGAACAACTCGCGCAGAGCGGCGCAGCCCCTGACGCGCAGGCCCGGGGCCGGCTGCGGCTAGGCCTCAGCTCGGGCCCCGGCGTCATGCTCACGGTTCCCGTCATCACTCACTTTGCCAAGCGCTATCCACGGTTTCATGTCGACATCGTTCGCGCCAACACCCATGCGCTTGAGCAGATGCTGCGCGACCGCGATCTCGATGCCATGGTGGTCGATGCCCGGTCGCTACGCCCCGCCCCCGATCTTGCAATTGAGCCGACCATCGACATGCGCGGAGCGTTTCTGTGCCGCCCTGAGCACCCCCTCGCCAAACTGCCGCGCGTGGCTGTCCATCAGATTCTCGACTATCCAGTGGCGTCCACACCGCTGAGTGACGAACTCGCGCGTCTTTTGGTTGAGCGCTATGGCGCACGGGCGCACCCCGAGGCTATGGTCCGACTGACCAGCGATGAGATCTCACACCTGATCGAGGTCGCCCAGCGCACCGATACGCTGCTGCTCGCGATCCGTGCCTCGGCCCCTGGTCTGCATGAGCTCGTGGTGTCGCCTGCGCTCGAGGCCAATGCGCGTTTCGCACTGGTCACACTCGCGGGTCGCGCTCAATCAACGTTCCTGCCCGAGGTCCGGCAACTGATGGTCGAAGTGCTTCGCGAACCCACACCACCGTCCGCCCCTGCCCGGCGCAAACGCTGATGGAACCGCTGCACTGGTGGGGAAGCATCGCGCTGACCACGCTCGAGGGGCTGGCCACCGCCGCGTTCGCGATCTCCGGCATCATTGAAGCCACCCGTAAGCGCATGGATGTCGTGGGCGTAGGAGTGGTCGCGTTTCTGACCGCCTTCGGCGGCGGCACACTACGCGACCTGCTTCTCGATCAGCGGCCCTTTTTCTGGGTGCGCGAACAATACGCACTTGGCGGTGTGTTTATCCTCTGCCTGATTGCGCTCGTCTTCATGCGCCAGCGTCATATCGCGATCACCGAACGCATGATCGAATGGCCGGATGCGATCGGCTTGGGGTTGTTCTGCGCATCCGGCGTTCACCAGGCCCACCTCCTGGGCATGCCGCCCCTGGTGTCGGTCATCATGGGCGTCGTCACCGCCGTGTTCGGTGGCGTGCTTCGCGACATGGTCTGTAACGAAATTCCAGCCACCCTCCGAAACCATCGCCCCTACGCGATCTGCGCCCTGGTGGGCGCACTCGCCTATCTGCTGCTGGCCGCACTCGATGCGCCAGCCTGGCTGGCGGTGGGTGCTTGCGCAACGCTGGCCAGCAGCCTGAGAGCGCTCGCGATGCTGCGTAACTGGTCGCTTCCGGTCTGGCGGCTCTGAGTGTCGCGAGCGCGGTACAGTTCAGATCCTGATCCCACCAATAAGCGAGCGAGCGATGGGCGCCCTGAACGGACTGAAGGTATTGGAAATCGCAGCCATTGGCCCCGCGCCGTTCTGCGCAATGATGCTGGCCGATATGGGCGCCGACGTGGTTCGCGTGGACCGGCGAGTCGATGCGGGCCTGGGTTTTTCAATGGCGCCGCAATTCGATGTGATGGGTCGCGGCCGGCGCTCGATCGCCCTCGACCTGAAATCAGCCGACGACCTTTCCGTTGTCCGACAGCTGATCGGCGCCGCGGACGTCCTGATCGAGGGCTTTCGCCCTGGGGTGATCGAACGCCTGGGACTGGGGCCCACCGAGTGCCTGGCCCTTCAACCCAAGCTGGTGATCGGACGAATGACCGGCTGGGGCCAGGACGGTCCGCTGGCTCATGCGGCCGGCCACGACCTCAATTACATCGCGCTCACCGGCGCGCTCGCGGCGATCGGTCCGTCAGATCACCCGCTGCCACCGCTTAACCTGGTCGGCGATTTTGGGGGCGGCGGCATGTTGCTCGCGGTAGGAATTCTGGCTGCGGTGATTGAAGCCGGGCGGTCAGGCAAAGGCCAGGTGGTCGATGCCGGTATGGTCGACGGGGCCGCGCTCCTCATGGCGAGCACCTACGGCATGCGGGCAGCGGGCCTCTGGAGCGACCTGCGCCAGAACAATGCGCTCGACGGCGCAGCCCCCTGGTACAGCGCCTATCGAACCGCAGACGGTGGCTTTGTCACGATCGCCGCCATTGAGCCCAAGTTTTACGCAGAACTGCTCGCAAGGCTTGGGCTCGACCCCGCCACCCTCCCCGCTCAGCATGACCGCACGCACTGGCCTGAACTTCGCCAGGCATTTGTCGACACCTTTGCCCGCCATACCCGAGCCGAATGGGTGGCCCGCCTCGAAGGCACGGATGTCTGCTTTGCCCCGGTGCTCGGCATGCACGAGGCGGCCGCGCATCCGCACAATGCCGGACGCGGTACGCTGGTTGAACAGGATGGCGTGGTGCAGCCCGCACCCGCGCCCCGGTTCAGCCGCACGCCCTCGGCATTACGGGGCGGATCGCCCGCGCCCGATACTCACCGCGAGGCCATCCTTCGTGACTGGCAGATCAAAGCCTGAGCCGCTGCGTCGCCGGGGCCCTTGGCGTACACTTCCCGTCTCCCCGCGCCTTGCCCCGACTCCCTTGGAGCCCCAGTGTTGACTGCTCCGCATCGCCCGCTCCCCCTCAAGCAGTTGCTGGTATGTTGCGCCGCTATCGTGATGCTCACGATGGGCGTGCGGCACGGCTTCGGGCTTTGGCTACAACCCATCACCCAGGCCCAAGGCTGGCTGCGCGAGGACTTCTCGATCGCGATTGCGGTACAGAATCTGGTCTGGGGGTTGACGGGTATTTTTTCCGGCATGCTCGCCGACCGCTTCGGCGCGTTCCGGGTCGTCGTGGGCTGCGCGCTGGTCTACGCGTTGGGACTGGTTGGCATGGCCTACACCGACACGCCTGTCATGTTCTCGCTCACGGCGGGCGTGCTGATCGGCATCGCCCAGGCTGGCACCACCTATTCAGTGATCTACGGCGTATTGGGCCGAAACGTTCCGGCCGACCGGCGTGCGTGGGCTATGGGTGTGACCGCATCCGCAGGCTCGTTTGGCCAGTTCGCCCTCATGCCGCTTGAAAGCTGGCTGATTAACAACTTGGGCTGGCAACTCGCGCTGGTCTGGTTGGCTGCCGCCATGCTGATCGTGATTCCACTCGCTTTGGCCCTGCGCGAACCGCAGATCGGCCGCTCGGGCAGCACCCAGTCGCAGCAGACCATCGGAGAAGCATTACGCGAGGCTTTCGGGTATCGCAGCTTCCAACTACTCATGGCCGGCTACTTCGTTTGTGGCTTTCAGGTGATGTTCATTGGGGTTCATATCCCGAGTTATGTGAAAGACAATGGGCTCGATCCGCTGGTGGCCAGTTTTGCGCTCGCCCTGATTGGCCTGTTCAACATCTTTGGCACGTATACCGCGGGCTCCCTCGCGCAGCGCCTGCCCAAGCACAAAATCCTGTCAGGCATTTATTTCGCCAGGGCGGTCGGTATCAGCGTCTTTCTGATCGCGCCGCCCTCGCCGATGAGCGTCTACCTATTTGCCGCCTACATGGGCCTCTTGTGGCTATCTACGGTGCCGGTCACTACCGCCTCAGTCGCACAAATTTTCGGGGTGGCGCATCTGTCGATGCTCGGCGGGTTCATCTTTTTCAGCCACCAGGTGGGCAGCTTCATCGGTGTCTGGCTGGGCGGCTGGCTCCACGACCGCACCGGCAATTACGATCTCGCGTGGTATCTCGCCATTCTTCTGGGCGTGCTGGCGGGGCTCGTCAATCTGCCCGTGAAGGAAAATCCGATTCGGCGCACCGAGAAAGCGGTCGCATGATCGGGGCTGCTCATTCTCTCGTCGGATCGTTTCGCAGGCGACTGCTGGGACGCGTGACCGCGGCGGCCATTCTGGGGCTCGCACTCGTTGCGATCACCGCGTCTTATCTTGAACCCGGATTTGTGGTGACGGTCGCCAACCAGCTCTGGACCTGCCTCTGACTGACCCGCGCCACCAGCGGGGGGCAGCGTGGGCCGCTTTCTCGCCGCGGCGACAGCTGCGCTCGGGAAAACCCTAGGTTTATTCGACAACGCAATAGGGTTGTTCAATGATCGGACGCCAGGCGCTCGCACGCTATCCCGGCTGACGCAAAAAAGCTATAAAGTCGCGCCTGCTCAGACTGACCGGCGAACCCTAGCGTCCAAGCCTGGCGGGCCTGCCCGAGCTCGAATTCTTGTCACGGAGACTTTCATGAACACAGCCTTCAGAACCCTTGCAATCGCTGCGGCACTCGCTGCCACAGGCGTTGTCCACGCGCAGGACATCCGCATCGCCAACATCGTTGAACTGTCGGGCCCGGGAACCACCGCGGGCACACTGTTTAAGAATGGTGTTGAACTCGCGATCAAAGAAATCAATGCGTCGGGCGGCATCCTGGGCCGGAAAGTTGCCTACACCACAGAAGACACCCAGACCAACCCCGGTGTCGCAAAGGGGCTCACTCAAAAGGCTGTCGACAACAATGTATTCGCCATCTTCGGGCCGGTGTACTCGGGCTCCATCATGGTGTCGATGGCTGAATCGCGGCGCGGCGAGGTTCCCAACTTCACGGGTGGCGAGGCGGCCTCCATCACCCAGCAGGGCAACCCCTACGTGTTCCGCACCTCGTTTGGCCAGACCATCGCCTTCCCCAAGCTTGCGCGCTTCATCAACGAGAAGGCGAAATCGGTCGCGATCATCTACGTGAACAATGATTTCGGCAAAGGCGGGCGCGACACGCTTATGAAACTGATGGCGAATTCGCCCACCAAGGTGGTGGCCGATATTTCGACCGATGCCGGCCAGGTCGACTTCTCGGCGGCGGTGCTACGCGCCAAGCAAAGTGACGCCGAGGCGATTTTCGCTTACGTGAACGAGGAAGAGTCAGCCCGACTGCTGCGCGAACTGCGCAAGCAGGGCGTGAAGAAAATGGTGATCGGGGAAACCACGCTCACCGGCCAGAAGGTGGTTGAGCTCGCAGGCGAGGCGGCCAATGGCGCCCAGGCGCATGTCGGTCTCACCGTTGATGCGCCGCAACTCAAAGCCTTCGGTGCGAAATACAAAGCCGAATACAAAAGCGACTCCGACCACAATGGTGTCAAGGGCTACACCGGGGTGTACATCCTGAAGGCCGCCATCGAGAAAGCCGGTAAGGTCGATCGGAAGGCCGCGGCCGAGGCCCTTCGTAACAGCTGCTTCAGCGTCAAACAGCACCCTGGCATCCTGATGGATGTCTGCTTTGACGACAAAGGCGACCTTGACCGCGAAAGCTTCATGGTCGAGGTGAAAAACGGACGCCCGGAAGTCGTGGCCACGCTGCCGCCCGCAGGCCTGGTGAAGAAACAGTAAGCCTGTCGGCGCCCTCCCCGAACGCGGCCTCATTGGGGCTGCGGATCGGGGAGCCGCCCCCCGCGCGCCCGAGCAGCGCACGGCCCCTCCCTCTCCCCCTACCCGCATGACAGATTTCATCCAGCTGCTCTTCAGCGGCATGGCAACGGGCTGCATTTATGCGCTCGCGGCGCTCGGCTTCACGCTGCTCTGGCAGGCCTCGGGCACGATCAATTTTGCCCAAGGCGAGTTCGTGATGTTGCCGGCCTTCTCCATGGTCGTCATGCTGCACGCCGGCGTGCCCCTCTGGATCGCGTTTCTCGCCAGCTGCGCGGTGTCAGTGCTGGTGCAGGGCTGGGCATTCAAGCGCGGCCTGGTCGACCCGCTGTTTCGGTACGGCATGATGCCGATCGTGGTGGCGACCATCGGTCTATCCATCGCGATGCGAAACCTGGTGCGAGCCGGTTACAGCGCCGAGCCCCAGCCGTTTCCGCAGGTGTTTCCCGACAAGGTCTATGAGATTGCCGGGGTCACCGTGTCCGGCAGCGATATCGGAACATTCGTGTTCGCGCTGCTCCTCGTGTTTGCGGTGCAGGCCTGGTTGTCGCGCACCGTCACGGGCCGAGCCATGCAGGCGGTGGCACAGAATGCCGAAAGCGCAACGGTGCTGGGCATTAACGTACCGCGCATGATTCTGTATACCTTCGCCATCAACGCTGTGCTGGCAGCCGCCGCAGCGCTCCTGGTCACGCCCACTTACCTCGCCAAGTTCGACATGGGCGAAGGTCTGGGCACCAAGGCATTTTTTGCCGCGATCATCGGCGGCTTCAACAATTCCCGGGGCGCGCTACTCGGCGGGTTGATCGTGGGGGCTTGTGAAAACCTGGCCGCCGCTTACATCTCCCCCGCCTACAAAGACGCGGTCGCGCTGATCCTGTTCATGGTGGTGATCCTGTTCAAGCCCCAGGGACTGCTGGGCACCCGAGAGGAGCGTAAGGTATGACGCGTCTCAACGGTGTGATCGGCGTTGCGGTGCTCGCGCTCTTCCTCGTGGCACCGAATTTTTTGAAAAATTACGGTATTCATATTTTCACCACATGGCTGGTGTTCATCATCGCCACCATGGGTCTGAATCTGACGGTGGGCTATGCGGGGCAGAAGTCGCTCGGTCATGCGGCCTTCTTCGGGATTGGCGCTTACACGGTCGCGATTTTGCTGAAAGCGGGGATCAGTTTCTGGATCGGGCTTCCGCTTGCGGCCCTCATCTGCTTTGGCACCGGACTGGTGGTGGGCTTTCCGGCGCTTCGCGTGCAGACCATCTATCTGGCGTTTGCCACGCTCGGCTTTAACACCGCAATCTGGCTGGTGATGCGTAACGAGGAGTGGCTCACCGGCGGCAACTTCGGTATCAACAACATTGCACGCCCGTCGATCGCGGGCGTCAGCCTCGATGGCAACCTCGCCTACTATTTCTTTGTGCTGGTGGTGACACTGATTCTGGCTGCGCTCCTTGCCGCGCTCCTTCGCTCTCCCTGGGGAAAGGCGTTCACGGCGCTCCGCGACAACCCGATCCGGGCTGAAAGCCTGGGTATCGACACCCGCCGCTATACGCTGCTCAGCTTTGCGATCGGCGCGGCCTACGCGGGCATCGCGGGCGGTCTTTATGCCTCGCAGGTTCAGTTCATCGACCCCGCTCTCTTCACGGTTCATGCCTCGATCATGATGTACCTCATGGTGGTGGTGGGCGGCCCAGGCTATTTCCTGGGGCCGGTACTGGGCTCGGCGGTGGGTGTGGTATTGCCCGAGTGGCTGCGGTTTGCGCAGGGCTGGTATCTGTTTGTGTTCGGTGCCGCAGTGGTTCTGCTCATGATCTGGTTACCTGATGGCTTACTGTCGATCCCAGACCGGTTACGCGCACGGCGCGAGGCCCGCGAAGCATCCACCGCCCGGGCCGCAGCCGCCGCTGCGATCGGCAAGGGGGCCAGCGCATGACGTCTGGCCACACACACCTGGGCGTAGCGGCAACACCGGTACTCCAGGTCACCGACATCCGTAAACACTATGGCGCCATCCGCGCCGTCGACGGCGTGTCGTTCGAGGTTCGCCCCGGGGAAATTTTCGGCGTGATCGGACCCAACGGGTCAGGCAAAACCACGCTCTTCAACAGCATGCTGGGCCAGATCACCCCCGACAGTGGCCGGATTGAATTGAAGGGCGAGGATGTCACACGACTGGGCCCGCTAGAACTCAGTCGTCGCGGGGTAGGCCGAACCTTTCAGACGCTGCAGGTCTTTGGGAAAATGACGGTACGCGACAACCTGATCGTGGCCGCGCAGGAACACCAGGGCACCCTATTTTCGCGGATGTTCGCGCCCTCGGATTCAGGCCTGGGCGCGCGCGCCGACGCACTGATGGATCAGTTCCGCATCCGGCACGTGGCTGACCGCAAAGCGGGTGAACTCAGCTACGGCCAGCAGAAGCTGGTCGACATCGCGATGGCGTTCATGAGCGAGCCTGATCTGGTGCTGCTCGATGAACCCTGTGCCGGGGTGAATCCATCGCTCGTAGGCGGCATCAGCCGCTTACTGAAAGAATTGAACCAGGACCGCCAGGGCAGTTTCGTGGTGATCGAGCACAACATGGATTTCGTGATGGACCTGTGCCATCGGATCATGGTGATGGTTGAGGGAACCGTGCTCGCGATGGGCACGCCCGAGGAAATCCGATCGAACCGCGAGGTTCTGGACGCCTACCTGGGCAACTGACCCAAGGCCCGATACGTCGCCCACCCGCACCCGCACCCGCACGCCCACCGACCAGGCCGCCGAGACCCACCGTGACCGAGCCCTTGAACCCGAACAATGCCCCGTCCTGCATCGAGTTTCATGACGTCGTGGCTGGCTACAAGGACTTCATGATCCTCAACAACCTCTCGTTTTCAGTTCGGGCCGGTAGCATCACCCTTCTGATCGGACCGAACGGCGCCGGTAAATCCACCGTTCTGAAAACACTGTTCGGGCTTTTGAAACCCCGGCAGGGATGCATCCGGCTCGACGGCCGCGACATCACGGGCACCGCGCCCTCAGCGCTTCTCGCACGGGGGATCGCCTTTGTTCCCCAAGGCCGCAATCTGTTTGGCAAGCTGAGCGTCTACGAAAATCTGGAGCTGGGCGGCATCACACTGGGCATGAAAACCGCACGCGAGCGGATTCCCGAGGTGCTGGAGTTTTTCCCCCGCGTGAAGGAGCGCCTTCATTCGCGCGCCGCCTCGCTATCGGGCGGTGAACAGAAGCAGCTGGAGGTCGGGCGGGCTCTGCTGCTGCGCCCGCGCGTCTTGCTGATTGATGAGCCTTCCATCGGGCTATCGCCGATCGTGGTTCAGGATGTGTTCAAGCTGCTGCGCAAGCTCGCCGACCAGGGCACGACGGTGCTGATGGTGGAACAGAACGTAAAAAGCGCACTACGCTATGCCGACGATGCGATTGCACTGGAGTCAGGCCGGCTGGTGCTCCACAAGCCCGCTGAGGCGGTGCTCGCAGATCCCAACATGGAGCGACTCTTTCTGGGCGGCGCTCATCTGGGCGAGCCAACTCAGCCGTCCGATACAGCCTTGATCTGAGTACCGCTGTGATCGACGGTCAGACACGCTTGATTGCCCACATCGGCCACCCGACCCATACCTTCAAGTCGCCGATGATTTACAACCCCTATTTCGAGGCCGCAGGAATCAACGCTGTGGTGGTGCCCATGGATTGCACCGCCCAGCATTTCGAGGCGCTGCTCAAGGCGGTGTTTTCGTTGGGCAACATCATCGGTGCCCTGATCACCATGCCGCACAAGGTCTCGGTGGTCGGTTTGCTCGACCAGGTCACCGCTACCGTGCGTGTGGCGGGTGCCTGCAACGCGGTTCGCCGCACACCCGACGGGCGACTTGAGGGTGACATGTTTGATGGCGCAGGGTTCGTACGCGGCATCGTTCGCAAGGGATTTGATCCGGCTGGACGCCGCGCGCTGGTGGTAGGCTCGGGTGGAGTTGGCAGCGCCATCGCGGCATCGCTTGCCGGCGCGGGCGTGGGCGCGATCACACTATTCGATGTGAACGCCCTCGCGGCGACACAACTCGCAGCGCGGCTTCGCATGCAGTATCCGGCGATCGACGTGGGCACCGGCCACAACGATCCGGCGGAGTTCGATCTGGTGGTGAATGCCTCCCCACTCGGCATGAACGACGGTGACCCGCTTCCGATTGACGTTGCTCGTCTTTCAGCAGACACCTTCGTGGGCGAAGTGGTCATGAAGCACGAAACCACTGCGTTTCTGGCGGCTGCGCAGGCGCGCGGCTGCCGCACGCAGGTCGGCACCGACATGTTGTTCGAGCAGATTCCCGCCTATCTCGAATTTTTCGGGCTGCCGAGCACCACGGCTGAACAGTTGCGACAGGTGGCGCGGGTCCGTTACTGAGCGTTGGCTGACGAAGGCTCGCGCATGGGGCTGACGATCCGATCACCCCGCACGGCTCGTGCCCTCAAGCAGCGACGCCATGCCTTCGGTTCGAATCCTGCGTGCGAGCGCTTCATCCCCCACCCAGCGCGCAAGCGCCATCCAGCAATCACGATGCGTTACGAGCGACTCGTGTTGGGTGTGCGGCCAGTCGCTCGCCCAGATGAGGCGCTGCGGGCCAAAGGCGGCGAGCAGACGCGCCAGCAGCACCGGGGCAAGCGCTTCGCCCCGGGCGACGCCGCCAGTCCGGTACGCCGCTGAGACCTTGACCCAGACACGGCGCGTTGAGGCGGAATCAAGCAGGGCGAGAAAGCCCGGGTCATTGGCACCCTGCTCCGGGTCAGGTCGACCGAAGTGATCGATACAGACACGTACCCCCGAGTCGAGAAGCGGCACGAGAATCGCCGGCAGATCAACCGCTTTCCGATGAATCTCTACATGCCAGTGACGGCGAGCCAGACGGGCGAAAAGCGCTGGCCACGGGGCAACCGACAGGTCGGGAAGGGAAACCCCCTCGAGGTTTAACCGAATGCCAACTGCGCCTTGTGAAGCGAGCCCGTCAAGGTCGGCATCGGTGATCTCGGGATCCACCACCACCACAGCGCGCAAACGCGCCGGGTAGCGCGCCACCGCCGCGAGCATGTGCCGGTTATCCGTACCAAGAAAGCTCGGCTGCGTGAGGAGCCCACCCGCCAGCCCGCTGGCATCAAGATGGGCGATGAATTGCTCGGCGGCTGCCGCGTAGCCCGGCGTATAGCGGCGCGGTTCGACAAACGGTAAATCAGGCGCAAACACATGTGCGTGCCCGTCGACCTCGCCGATCATTGCGGACCCAACTTGAGCGACCGGGCCACTGCACCGAGCGCATCGTATTCGGCACGTAACATCGCGCGGAGCTGCTCACCCTTCAAGATCATGATCTGCTCGCCCGCGTCCTCGCAGTAGCGGCGTGTGGCGGGGGTGTTCATCGCCGCCTCGAACGCCTGCTCGATGTGCGACAGCACGGCCGGGGGCGTGCCTTTCGGTGCAAGGATGGCGCGCCACAACATGGTTTGCTCGGCCGCGATCCCCAGATCGCGGAGCCCCAGCGCATCGGGCATGGCCGCCGAGCGATCCGCAGCGCTCGACAGCAGACAGCGCGCCTTGCCCGATTTCACCGCCGGCATCACAGGCGGGATGGAGCCCACATAGATCGAGACATGCCCGCCAAGAAAATTGGTGAGCGTCTCACCCGCTCCCTTAAACGGCACGTCACGCACTTTCACATCCAACGCACGAAAAATTCGGGCGGCCGCCAGATGCCCCGTACCTCCCAGGCCATCGTTACCATAGGTATAGCGATCGGGATTGCGGCGGAGTTCTTCGATCAGGGCTCGACCGTCGCGCGCTGGAAAATCCGCCAGGACACAGAACACATACGGCGCCTGCGACAGATGAATCACGGGCACGTAGTCATCGACCGTATAGCTCGCTTTCATAGAGTGCGGCGAGGCGGTGAGCGGGCTGCTCCATACACCCGCCAGTGTGAGTCCGTCCGGCCGCGCATTGACCACCTGCCCCACCCCGATCGTGCCGCCCGCACCGCCCACATTGGCAACGATCAACTGATTTTTGAGAAACGGCTCGGCTTCCTTGCCGACGAGGCGGAAAAACACGTCGGTACCGCCGCCCACCGGCGCGGGCACGACCACCCGCGTGACGGGCTGCGCGAGCGCAACCGACACCGAGACCGACGCGGCAAACCAGCCTGCGGCCTGAACCGCGGCGAGCGCTGCCACCGCGGCCGCACCTCCCGCCCGCCGCACCCTGCAAACCGTTGAGCGCGCCCTGGATGTCATGGACTTCAGCATGAAAAATTCCTTGATAAAGATCGTGAACTCATGCGGGGTCGGAAACGCCACCGGCATCAAGTGCGCGCGTGGCTTCCTTGAACCATTCCGGCTTCGGTACGGTCCAGCCCTCGCCCCAAAGTGGCCCGCCTCCGCTCACCTCTAGCGTCTCGCCAGTGATGAAAGCACCCGCCGGCCCGCCAACGAACAACGCCGCTTCCGCAATCTGCCAGGGGGTACCGGCCTGTCGCATGGGGTTGGCGTTCTGATAGAGCGCGCGGACCTCGGGCCGATAAACCGCCCAGCCCGCCGAGACGATGACGCCAGGCGCGATACAGTTCACCCGAATGCCAAGCGGCGCCCACTCGACCGCCACCGCTTCACTGAAGGCCACCACGCCAGCGCGCGCCGCCACCGTATGCGCAACGCCATGCAGACCGCGCGGCGACACCACGATATTGACCAGACTTCCGCCACGGCCCGCATCCCGCCAACGTCGGGCGGCGCACTGCATCACATTGAAACTGCCGGTGAGATTGGTGTTGACCACCGCGTTCCACCCCTTCTCGGCAATATCGATGGCAGGCGACGGATATTGGCCGCCAGCGCTTTGAATCACCAGATCGGGGAGCCCGCTCGCGCTGACCTGATCGAAGAGGGCCTCGACCGCAGCCCGCTCGCGAATATCCACCGTGAAGCCCTGACAGGCGAGATCCCGGCCGGCCATGGCGCTCACCACCGCTTGCAGCTTCTCGGCCTTGCGGCCGGCAATGATGACCTTTGCGCCCAGCCTCGCAGCGAGCCACGCACAGGCAGCACCAATGCTGCCACCGCCCCCCACCACCAGCACGGTTCGTCCTGCAAACGACTCCGCAGCCAGGTTTGGACGCTGCTCGGCAGGGTCTTCCAGATGATCGAGGGGATCGGTCATGGAGGAACGCTCATTCCGGGAGCAGGCCGATTTCCTGCGCGGCCTTTTCCCAGCGCGCGTGCTCCTGATCAAGGAAGGCGGCTAGTTGTGCCGGGGCGCCCAGATGATCAGCAATCGGGCCGATGGTGAGCATGCGTTGTGCAACCTCAGGGTCACGGAGCAACGCGCCCAGCTCCCGGTTCAGGCGCTCGATCGCCACGGCGGGCGTGCCCGCCGGCGCCACGACTGCAAACCAGCCCACCATTTCAAAGCCAGGCAGCTGCTCGGCGAGCGCAGGCACCTTATCCCATCCCGCCACGCGGGAGCCCGAGGTGACCGCGAGCAGTCGCAGCCGCCCGTCGCGAATGAGGGGTGCGCTCGACGCCAGATCGGCCACCACTGCATCGGCGTGACCGCCTATCAC